>NZ_JAUBQR010000030.1:0-41264 GCF_036701385.1 Microcoleus sp. Pol12B4
AATTTAATAAATCCTCAGCATTTAAGAAATTGGTTTGCTAACTGTTGCTATTGTACCTCATAACAGCGGAAAACGCTCTATTTTTTTACCTTACCATTCTCTCAAACCTTTGTCCTGTTTAGACTAGAGGTGCCTTGTCACCCGCTAAGGTCCTACTCTCGCAGAGGGAATCAGTTCTAAAATACTATCTAACAGTCCCTGACCGGCACGCATAATCGAAATAATAACAATTTTCTTTTCTGCAGCCAGCACCGGTGCATTCATTTTGGCGATCGGCGTTTCTATTTGTTCGTATTTGAGGGGCAAATCTCGCGTCACTTCATAGGCTAGCAGCATCCCAATCTCTTTCAGCAGTTGGCGAAATTTCGCCGTGCTCGTTTGAGTTTGCCGCATGAGAGTTAACTTATGCTGTATCAAAGGATGGTCGATGACAGTAACTTTAGCACTCATTTTTTTGAATAATTAATTTGCTTTATTCTAACTTATCAGCCATTGAGGCATTCTTGACGCAAAAAAACCGATTTCTGTGGCCCCTTCGTCCTGGACTACTTATATCAAACCCGTATTGAAAACACGAATACGGCGCCAATAAATGTTGCTCTTAGACTTGCCTTTCATCTGCACACCGGGACACTAAATAATGCGAGGTTTAAAAATCACAAGAAATTCATTTTCTCGCTTCCTGTTCTTCCCCCGCTCTTCATGAGAACGCATATCCTGGTCCTAAAGCCTCCCGACCGGTCTAGCTGTCTGGCACTTCGTCCAAGCCCACTAAAAAATATTCGGATTCAAGCACTGGAATCTTCCGGAACTTTCATCAACAGATACGAATCTTAAGAAGTATCAGCAGAAAATATTTTTTTTCGATTAATTCACTAATCGAAAAAACCTGAGTAGGAACTGCACATGAGGTCATAAGCTTGGCTTGACTGGCTTTTCGTCTTTCCACATGAAGGTGGCCATATCCAAGTCTAAAAAACATTACCTAAATTCAGTTCCAATTTTTTAGGGTGCTCCTAACACACAAGTGAACTATTAAGGAGAACATCCATGAAGTTTGTAAAACTATTGCTAGCTACGGCATTAATGACTGCTTCTATCAGTCCCGCCTTGGCTAATCCGACAGTTCAAATTTTAGGTGCAAGCTACGGCGGTAGTGGTTGCCCAGATCGCTCCGCCAGCCTCAGCGTCAGCCCCGACGGTCAAGAACTCACCATCCTATTTGATAAGTTTGCAGCCCTGGGAAATGTCTCAACAGAAAGCCGAAAAAGCTGCAATCTGAGCATTCCCATCAAAGTACCCCAAGGCTACCAAATTTCTATCTACGATGCTGATTATCGCGGCTACGTTGCACCCAAAACCACAGGCAACCTGCGAGCAGAATACTTTTTCGCTGGAAGCCGCGGTCCCATTTTTAATCGGAATCTCAGCGGCGAAACTAACTACAATGTTCGAGATAGCTTAGCCACTGTAGCGAATGTTTGGTCTCGCTGTGGTGACAGTGTAAATATGCGAGTAAATGCTGCAATGACAGCCCGCGGTGCCGGCATGGCCACCGTTGACTCCTTCGATTTGGCTCATCGCGGTTTAGTTTATCACGTCAAATATCGCACTTGCCGCTAAGCTGCTTGTGAGAGTGTAGTGTGAGGTATAGTTTTCAAGTTGGAATTTGGAATTTTAAGTTTTAAGTTGGAAGAGGGAATAATTTTCCCTCTTCCTTCTTGCTTCTTCCCTCTTGCTTCTTCCCTCTTTCTTCTTCCTGACATCCGTTACATCTGATATCTTGCACCATTGTCAGCAACAGGCTTTTCGGCCTGTTCCACAAAATATAAATTTTCTTGTGGAACAGGCCGAAAAGCCTGTTCATAAAAGGCTAATTGAGAATGGTGCAACCTATGAGTTACATCCGTTACATCCGTTATAGAATCCGTTGCCGAACTTCCCTCTTCCCTCTTCCCTCTTCCCTTTTTCTTCTTCCTGACATCCGTTACATTCGGTACAGAATCCGTTGCCGAACTTCCCTGTTCCCTTTTCCTTCTTCCTGACATCCGTTACATCCGTTACAGAATCCGTTGCCGAACTTCCTTCTTGCTTCTAAAACACAGTGCCGTCACTTTCAATCTGAATTGGCGGCACTCCACCAGCCCTCAATTCGCCCGCAATTTTCCGCCCCGCCGCCCAAGTTCCTCCTTGCAAAATTTTCACCAACGGCAAGTCTGTCGCACTCAAATGCAGCTTTTCTCGAATAGCTGCGGCAATTTTATCTAAAAGATTCACAGTCAGCGATCGCCATTCTACTATAACTTCCGAACCTGGCAAGTAACTCTGCTCAAAAATAGCCGAATCTTTTGCCTGCAGCAGCCCGATATCCAAACACAAACCGCCGTTGCGGTACTCCGGCAATCCCGTTAACTCATCCAATCCGGCGACTTCTAAACCAAGTTCTTGCAGCGGTTCCAACAGCGAATAAGTCAACCACTGCGAGAGTTTGTGAAACGGCACGAATTCATCTCCCAGATTTTCTCCTGTTAAAGCCGGATACCGCCAAACATCGCCTAAATTAACGCCACCAATTGCATATCTTCCCGGCCAAATTTCCCCAAAACCTGTCAAAACAGCGCTCAATACGACCGCAGCCTTCACAGTTTTGGCTCCAGCAACCCGAGTGTCGAGCAAGTATTTTGCCAAATTGCCGGGACGCGGGTTGGCGCTACCAAATAATAATGGATGGTGGCAAATCGCCTTCCCCAAATGCTGCAATAATTCTAATCGACCTGTTAAACCAACTAGCGGATTGTCTCTACTTACCTGAAATCCCGCAGCTAAGGTTTCGAGTTTTAATTGAGACAGTCCCTGAGAATCCGCTTGCCAAGGAAAATCGGGATTGCTGGAAAAAACACCTTGACAAAACATCCGCAAGCTGGCTATTGCTAACCCTTCAGAACGGCAGTAAACCTGCCCGGTTTCCGGTTCACAATACTGCCAATCTGCACCAGCACCGGCATCGAGCAAAACGCTGATAATTACTAAATCAAATTTGATCTTAGCTTGCTCTATTAGTGCAAATTCTGCTAAAGCTGAATCCAATTCGGCGAGCCGCGACAAGTTGCCAGCTTCAAAATGTCGCCAGCGACTGTGAAAGGGAATGTTAAAATCGGGATAATTTTGGCGCGTTGTGTCAATTACATAATTTGCTGCTTTGTCGAGTTGGGATAAATCTACGCGGAAGTAGCGAAGTTTCTCCAGGCGGGCTAAATCAAAAAGCCGATCGCACTTTTGGCGAATAGCAGCCGGCGTTCTCAGATATTCTACAGTCTCAAGTTCAATATTTTGCAAGTTCATACCACCAAACAGCGGTAAACATCGTTTTCTCGAAAAAAGTCAAACTGACTGTAATCTAAAAGATTATCTAAAATCGCATTTTTATCGATTTTGATCAGCTTATATTCCCACTTCGACCCGCTGACTTCACGTTTAATGTGATCGGAAACTATCACCGAGTTTTTTTCTTTTCCCGGAGATACTATTTTACTTAAATCTTCCAGCCTGTCGGCTATGTGAATATCTTTTCCGTAAGTGCAAGACCTAAATATATATAGATTTCCCTTCGCAACTCCCACCGACAAGCCACAAGGTATTTGATTGGCGTTAATAAAAAGTTTCCAGTTCTCGCACAAACTTTCCATTGCTGCTAAGGCTGAGTGAGCTTCCGGGAAAGTCAACAAATGCGAATCACCAACAATACTCCGAATTGTGCCGCCGTATTCTTCGCAAATTGTTTTTTCAAAAGTATCAAAGTTTGTGAGCAAATATTCAACATCTTTGATAGAATTAGATTCTTGATAAGCTATAAAACCTCTCAAATCTGCTTTAATTATTGCTTGGTTTTTTATGATTCGCGTTTTGTAACTTTGGTCAACTTTGTACACTTTTTCAGGTTCGCTCATCCCTTTCAAAGAAAACTCGTTGACAAAAGACGTTTGCACTTCTGCTTTGTTGAGTGCCAGCCATGCTGCTTGGGACAAATATATTTCATCGGGTGGAGTTACTGATTCTATGCGCGCTGTTAAATTCACAGTATCACCAAAGATATCTTTATCTTGATGCAAGACATCTCCTAATGTAATCGACACGCGAATAGCCAATCGTTCGTCGTTCGCCTTGCTAGATTGTTGCGCTCTCAATTCTTGCTGCATTTCTATGGCTGCTACCGCCGCTGCTGTGACGCTGGGAAAAATTATCCAAAATGAATCACCTTCCCCTTTAATCACGCTGCCTTCATTTCTGGCGCTAATATCTGAAACAAAAGTTTTATGCTCGTTTAACAAACTACTTAAGTCCGACTGAGATAATTTTTTGACTCTGACGGTATATCCGCAAATATCTGTTTTTACGATCACACTAGAACGCAAATTAGCCATAACCTACCCTGACTGATCAAAAACCAGCAATAAATTTTGTTTAGCAAAGACGCGATTGTTCGCGTCCCATCGGTCGCGTCTTTGCCCTCTTAATCTCCTAAATCGCGTCCGATCGCTTCTGCAAGAATTGTAGCATCTGGCACCGGGTCAGGCGTGTAGTAGCCGGCGGCTTTTTTGGCGACAATTTCGACTTGTGCGTCTGCGGGAATCCAATCTTCAGGAATGGGGATGCGATCGACCACCTGAATACCAGAATTGATAATCGCATTGTATTTCATATCGCTCATAGAAACTAAACTGTCAATTCGAGAGATACCCAACCAGTGCAGCACGTCTGGCATTAGTTCTTGAAACCGCATATCTTGAACTCCCGCAACACATTCAGTGCGCGTAAAATAGGCATCAGCGCGATCGCCGCCTTCCTGCCTTTTTCTGGCATTGTACACCAAAAACTTAGTCACTTCCCCCAAAGCTCTCCCTTCCTTGCGGAAGTAAACTATTACCCCTGAACCGCCTGATTGTGCCGTTTGGATGCAAATTTCCATCCCGTGTACCAAATAAGGGCGACAAGTGCAGATATCGGAACTGAAGACATCTGAACCGTTGCATTCATCATGTACACGTACCGCCAACTGCTTATCCGGGTCAGAAATATTCGCGACATCGCCAATAATATAAACCGTAGTTCCGCCTATTGGTGGCAAGAAAACGTGTAAGTCCGGCCGCGTCACTAAATCCGAGAACATTCCGCCTGTTTGCTCGAACAGGACACGGCGGAGGACGCTTTCTTGAACCCCAATCCGCCGCGCAATTCCCGGCAAATACCAAACCGGGTCGATCGCAATTTTAGTTACTGCTAAATTGCCACCTGCTTTGACTATTTTGCCATCAATTTTCACTCGCCCCTTAGCTATAGCATCTTGTAATTCTGGCATATTAATGTGAGCTTTAGTGACAGCAATTGTCGGGCGAATATCATATCCCTGCTGGAGAAATGAAGTATAAATTTCACTGACCAAACCTCCAAACGGATCGAGAGAAACAATCAAATTGCGATCGCCCCAACTCGGGTGCGGCCCGATGTGTGCCGCCGGAGAGGTGTTGGTAAAATCGGGGCGGTGATCGGCTTGCAGTGCCCCGGAAGCCACTGCTAGCGCGCGATAAACAGAGTAGGAACCCGAATGAGTGCCGATCGCATTCCGGTGAGACGATTTGGTGAGGCTACCAATCACAGGCCCTCGTTTCAGCGGATCGATTTCTCCCCAGTAAATGGGATGAGGTTTTGTGCCGGATCTGTCGGGATGGGATGTTAAAACTATATGCTTGGGTTTTGACACAGTTTTTTGGGGATATTGCTATGGATGCTGCTGTTAATTGAAAGTGAAATGGCAATTTGAAGCAGTGATTTATGATAGCAAAAGGATTCAGGCTGTGGAAGTATCCGGCATAGCCAAACTCGTGACGCTAATTTTCGCGCTGTCCTAAAAATATAAAAATTTTGCATATGTGCTTCAGTGATTAGGGCGGGAGTACCAACAGCAAAGCTACCTATTTAATCCAAGTTTCTCTAGCATTTATATTTTCTTCCTGCATGATATTTGTTTAACTAACCGCAGAGGGCGCAGAGGGCGTAGAGAATCTAGAAAAGAGAGAAAGAGGGGAAAAGAGAGATGTTCACAATTCCTGCAAGGGTTGTTATAGTTACAACTGGTAGCCAGTAATTATCAACAAAATACTAACTCACAAAATTAATGTTGCCAAGTACATCTAATTATTTGCTCAAAAATGGTCGCGTACCCGCGTCTCTTCTAGAGATGAAAACGATCGCGCCCTCAGCTTCTACTGTGGCGACAACGGGGAGTGAGAACAATTTTTGTTTGGTGGATATCGAAATTGCAGCGGCTACGATCGCCCAAATCATCCCACCAGGTACAAAACCTGTATCCTCCTTTGGAGATATCCCAGTTGTAGATTTGCAGGGCGGCTTAGTTTGGCCTTGTTTTGTGGATATGCACACCCATTTAGACAAAGGCCACATTTGGGAACGATCGCCCAATCCCGATGGAACTTTTGCCAGCGCGATCGAAGCGGTATGCGCTGATGCCCAAAAAAACTGGAATGCAGAGGATGTTTACCGACGGATGGAGTTTGGCCTCAAGTGCAGCTACGCCCACGGAACCAAAGCCATCCGCACTCACATAGACAGCGCAGGGGAACAGGGAACCGTTAGTTTGGAAGTATTTGAAGCGCTGCAAGACGAATGGGGCGATCGGCTGATCTTGCAAGCAGTTTCCCTGGTTTCCCTCGACTATTACCTGACACCCGCCGGCGAAAAATTAGCCGATCGCGTTGCCCAAATTGGCGGCATTCTCGGCGGCGTCGCCTATATCAACCCAGACTTAGACAAACAACTCGATCGAGTTTTTGCCTTAGCCAAAGAACGAAATTTAAACCTCGACTTCCACACCGACGAAAACGACGATCCAGATTCAGTAACATTGCGGGAAGTCGCAAAAACCGCCATCCGCCATGAATTTGGGGGTCAAATAATCTGCGGACACTGCTGTAGTTTAGCCCTACAACCGTCAGATTTAGTAACAGAAACTATGGAATTAGTCAAGGAAGCAAATATTGGCATTGTCAGCTTGCCGATGTGCAACCTTTACCTGCAAGACCGAGAATCTCAGCATACACCGCGCTGGCGGGGAGTGACACTGCTGCACGAACTCAAAGCAGCAGGAATTCCCGTTGCAGTTGCTAGCGACAATTGTCGCGATCCGTTTTACGGATTTGGCGACCATGATGTTTTGGAAGTTTTTAATATGGCAGTCCGCATCGCTCATTTAGATAGGCCTTATGGAGACTGGCCCTGTGCAGTTACAAAGACTCCAGCCGATTTAATGGGATTGCCGAATTTAGGACGAATTGCAGTGGGTTTACCTGCTGATTTGATTTTGTTTAAGGCGCGGAATTTCAGCGAATTGTTATCTAGACCGCAGGGCGATCGCACAGTTTTGCGGCAGGGGATTAAAATTGATACAACTTTGCCCGATTACCGCGAACTCGATGATTTATTAGCAATTAAAATCTGACATCCTGCATCAATCTCAAGAACAGGCTCTCCGGTCTGTGCCACAAAAGATAAATTTTCTTTATACTCGTTACTAGGCTCTGCCTGGTAACGTAGATCCGGAGGCCCTGCTCCAATTTTCTTGACCGTAATGCGAGGCAGAGCCTCTAAATCTCGGTTTTTAGGCTCTGCCTAGGAACCAGTTAAACAGGCACTATAAATTATCAACAAACGTCCCTTATCTTTTCTTCCTTCGCGTACTTTGCGTCTTCGCGGTTCGTTCAAAAAAACATCTTTCACCAAGCATTTCGCATTGCTATCTTGTCAATTTTCCACTAATTTGATATAAATATAAAAGCTAATTTTAGTGAGGATCTTTTAAGTGAAAGCAGTTATTTTATTGTCGGGAGGGCTGGATTCCTCAACAGTTTTGTATCAAGCCAAAGCCGACGGCTGCGAGTGTTACGCTATTTCGTTTGACTACAAGCAAAGACACAGGCGGGAGTTGGAATCAGCAAGGGCGATCGCACTTTCGGCAGCGGTTAAGGCACATCAGATAGTAAACTTTGACCTGACGCTTTGGGGCGGTTCGGCATTGACGGATAATGAGATGGACTTACCGATCGATCGCAATCTTACAGAAATGTCCCAAAACATCCCAATTACCTACGTTCCTGCTAGAAATACGATCTTTCTCAGCTTTGCCCTCGCCTACGCAGAAACTCTAGAAGCCGATCGCATTTACATCGGTGTCAACGCTTTAGATTATTCGGGATATCCCGACTGCCGCCTCGATTACATCCAAGCCATGCAGGAAGTATTTCGGTTAGGAACAAAGCAGGGAAGAGAAGGAAATGCTATTAATATTATCACACCTTTAATCGAACTTAAAAAGACAGAAATTATTCAATTAGGCAACCAATTAGGAGTACCTTGGGAGCAAACTTGGTCTTGCTACGCAGGCGGGGAAAATGCCTGCGGCGTTTGCGATTCTTGTCGGTTGCGGCTGGCTGCTTTTGAGGAATTGGGGCTGAAAGATCCGGTGCCTTATGCTTAAACTGTCTTCCGACTCGGCGGTTGAAATCGTTCCTCCATAAACTCTCGTCCCTCTCTAAGAGACTAAAGAATAAACGGGGTTGCTAACTCAGATTTGGTATAAAAAGTTGCGCTATTTCGATCGCCCTTTTCATCAAAATCTTAATGAGACAATTTTGCCACACTACTCAACCCGCCATTCTTTCGCCCTTTCCCCACAATTTCCCCATCGGCTGCTGTAACTTCATTTAAAGCTCGATCGCCCGCAGCGTCTTCCAACAAGTGAATTTGAAGTTGATCCAACCGCGGCCCGGACACAGAAACAACCGTAAGTTCCACATTTTCGCCGCGCCAAACTTCCCCTACAGCCGGCATTCTTTGCAACTGATAGCTCAGAAAACCTCCGATTGTCTGATATTCGTCAGTTACTGGCAAATCCAAATTCAATATTTGATTCACATCATCTAAATTTAACTGCGCTTGCACTAAATAAGTGCGATCGTCCAATACTTGCAAAGCAATTTCTTTACTGTCGGGCGACTCGTAGCTGCGGCCGATAATTTCGGCTATCAAATCCCGCAATGTCACTAACCCGGAAATGCCACCAAATTCATCGACTACGATCGCAATTTCTTCCGACGAACTCTGCATCAAAGGCAGCAGTTCTCCCAGGAGCATCATCTCCGGCACAAACCTCACCGAATCCATCCAAGGTAAAATTGGCGTGTCGGGAGATAGCAAACCTTCAGCTAAGGGTTTCGCAAGTTGTTTGAAGCCAATAATGCCGATAATGTCGTCTAAAGAATCTCCCGTCACGGGATAGCGGGAATGGTGAGAAATCGCCATTTCGTCGAGCAAAGTTTGAAAGGTGGCCGTCTTGGGAAGTGCGACAATGCTAGGCCTCGGCACCATTACTTCTTCTACCCAAACTTCGCCAAATTCAAAGACGTTGTTGAGCAATTCTCGCTTTTCTGCTTCCAAGCCGCTGGATTCGCTGGAAGTAGCTATAATTAATTGCAGTTCTTCGGGAGTAACCGGGCGATGCCTTAGATCGTATTCGATGCCCGCAAACCGCAAGAGCGATCGAGTAGATTGATTGAGAAACGATACAAAGGGCTTGAACACACGGGCAATCAATAAACTCGGCGGCCCTAAAGTTCTGGCTAGCTGTTCGGAATACAGTAAGGCTACAGATTTGGGAAAAAGTTCGCCGAGTACGATTTGCAGGTAAGCTAGCAACAAAAAAGTTACTATTGGTATGCTAAAAGAATGGGCGATCGCCGACTTGATGTAAATTGGCAGTGGCAAATAGCCGATCGACATTCGGACTAGCACGGCGATCGTACTTTCCCCAATCCAGCCGAGAGCTAAACTAGAAAGAGTGATGCCCAACTGCATTGTCGAGAGCAATCGCTCAATACTTTGCTGCAAAGATTGCACAGTTAAAGCTGCAACGTCGCCAGCTTCCACTAACTGATTGATTCGCGATCGGCGTACCGTCACCATCGAAAACTCAGCCGCCACAAAAAAAGCATTAATCGCAATCAGCAACAGCACTGACAGCAACCGCGACAGCACCTCTGTCGAACTCATCGCGGGTAAATCAGATATCTCCTGCACTCTCGCCCCTAAAAGTGACACAATGCTCCCTAAAAAAACTTTCTAGATCAAACCTGAGAATTTGTCTGCAGGTTTGGTCTTCTTTTATTTTACTTCGCCACTGGAATGCCAGATATTTGCAACTGAAGTTTTTGACCTGGATAATCTGTCAGCGTCAGCGAAACTTCTTTAGCATTTTCCAGCAAAGCTGTGGGAATACTCACCGTACCGTAAAACACCTGCCCGTTGGGGGGCAGTTCCGAAGGCAAATCCTCGGCAGTCGCGCTCAGGGCCCGGCCGCGATCGTCAGTAACGTTCAAGAAACTGTAGAGAAACCTCACAGCTTGCGAGCCTTCATTTTTCATGCTCACGTCTAGCAGCATGGAATTGTTGCGCTGACTGGCCGCGCTCACTTCCAGGGTTATTCCCCCGTCGCGACTGTTCAGGGGAAACTTGGCGCTGGCATTTTGTGCAGCCGGTTTTTTTGCCGCGGCTGGTTTAGAGCTTGCCTTCTCTGTTTTAGTATTTGCCCCGGCCGTTGTTTTTTCTGGATCGCGACCTTCTACCCGTGCTTTGACGGTTGTGAGAATGTCTTTTTCTTTCAAAATGCTCACTTGGTCTTTGCTAGCCGTCGTTCCCGGCTTGCCGCTGCCAGCATTGTTGCTGGGACGAACATCGGGTTGAGTCGTTCCTTGCAAGGCTTCGCGACCTATAGTAAATCCCCAAACAGAACTCGTCACGCCTGCTCCAAACATTAGAGCGAGCAGAATTAGAGTCAGCACTACCGTCGAATTCACTGCCATTGCCTATAAGTTTATGCCGAGTTTTAGAAACTGCTTTGTCCGGTCGATCGGCTCCAGCACATTGGCTAACAGGCGATCGGGACTCAGCAGATCTAAAGATTTTGATTTTTGTTCTCTAGTTCTAGCACGGACTGGGAAATTATGTTATACTTCATTTTCAGTTAGATCAAAGAAATCGATTTAACGGCAGTTGGCCGAGCGGTTTAGGCAGCGAACTCATAATTCGCCCCAGGCAGGTTCAACTCCTGCACTGCCGATTTTCAATAAATCAAGACCCTCCGCGTGCCGGCGAAAAACCAGGTTTCTTCCTAGAGGCTTGCTTACCCAAGCCCCTATTCTTGGAGAACGCTGGTTTTTTACGTTGTCAGCGGGCGGAAACGAAGTATTTTGCTCAGTGATGGACGCAAAAAGTGGTTTGACGCGCTACTTACAGCCCACCCTACTTAGTTTATTTAGTTGGACTTTGTTTAACAGTCAGTTATGCCCAATCTCAAATCTCAAATCTCAAATCGTATCAACCCTTAATTAACTCCACTCCGTCGCGCCCGTCGAGATCTTGAACGTAAACCTTAACTTGTTCTTCCTTTGCAGTTGGCAACTTTTTACCCGTAAAATCCGGCTGAATTGGGACTTCTCGGTGGCCACGATCGACTAATACCGCCAACCAAATTTTCTCCGGCCGCCCGTAATCGTTGACTGCATTCAAAGCCGCTCTACTCGTTCTGCCTTTATATATAACGTCATCTACCAACACCACAGTTTTGCCCGTCAAATCGAAAGGAATTTCTGTTTTAGCCGGTGTCCGCATCGCAACTCGATCCAAGTCATCTCGGTAAAAGGTAATATCTAAAGCTCCCACGGGTACTTTGACTTGTTCGAGAACTTCAATTTGATCTGCCAAAATTTGAGCTAAAGG
This sequence comes from Microcoleus sp. Pol12B4, assembly GCF_036701385.1. Taxonomy (NCBI): domain Bacteria; kingdom Bacillati; phylum Cyanobacteriota; class Cyanophyceae; order Oscillatoriales; family Microcoleaceae; genus Microcoleus; species Microcoleus sp. Pol12B4. Next base: position 11,845 of record NZ_JAUBQR010000030.1, read on the forward strand.
CACTCCTCTACTATGAATCCCCAACAGCACTAACTCCGAGGGATTCCCTGATTTTTCGACAATCTGGGAAGCAACGCGGGTGAGAGTGCGTCTCACTTCATCAGGGGATAAAATTTGGATGATTTTAGTCATGGGTTGCTGCGAGCTAATTGTTGGCTGTTGGCATATCGAACAATTTGAGATTTGAGATTTGAGATTTGAGATTGACTTGACAGATGAATCTGGGGGTTTGAACTCAAGTCAAAACTTGTTTTGCTGCTGTCGGTGGCGGATCTCTGTCTTCTGCAGGACTTACCCCGAACGGATGAAAAGCAGATGCTGCGATTGCTTAGCCGAGGACGAACAATCACAGAAATAAGTTATTTATGCCTCCTGGACTGTTCGGCTGAGGTCATCAGTTAGCGGCTCAAACCTAATAAGGTATAAAAAAGCAATGATAGTCCCAACCAAATCAGAAAGCAATACCGAGTTAATTGCAATGCTTGGCAAATTAGCGGCGCTGTGATAGGGTGAACCGGCTCGCCTAACAGCGGTTTGTGTTTGAGAACTCCGCGATAGGAATTAGTACCTCCTAGTTGCACTCCCAAGATGGCGGCGTAAACGCACTCGCTCCAACCGGAATTGGGACTGGCATCCTTAACAGCATCTCTCTGACAAATCTGCCAAATGTAAATCGGTTTGCCAGATATAAGGGCTAAAGTAATCACTGTTAACCGGCAAGGAATCCACGTCAGCACATCTTCTAGTTTGGCGCTAAACCATCCTAAATCTGTGTATGGCGCTTCTTTGTAGCCGATCGTAGAATCTAATGTGCTGGCTGCTTTGTAAGCCATTGCCAAGGGGACTATAGCACTCGCCCACATCGAGTTAGGATCGATCGGCGAACCGGTAACACTTAATAATAGATGCGGCAGAGCGAACCCAAGTAAGGCATAAAATAGCGGTGCTGTCACACCATCGACTGCATTCTCTGTTACAGTTTCTAACAATGCTCGCAGAATTTCTGGCTCGGATAAGTTTTCGGTATCCCTGCCGACGTAAAGGCTCAACCTTTCTCGCGCCTTGACTAAATCTCCAACATTTAAAGGTGCTAGCACGTCCTCCGCAGCCGCCCTCAAACTGCGACCTGCAAAACAGCTTGCCAGCAAAATGGTCTGTATGGCAATACCTAAAAGAGGATGCACCCAACTAGCAGCTTGGACGATCGACCAACTGACAGTATAACTGCCTACAATCAGCCCGATCGCTAGTATTGTACCAGCACATCGTAGCTGCTGTTTGTGCTGCTCGCCAGCGGGACGATCCGCTGCTTCAGGCATTTTGCCTGCGGGATTATTCCATATATTAAAGACAAGTCGAGTATAGCGGTCGATCGCCCAACCCATCGGCTGCACGGGATGTGGCCAACCCCAAGGATCGCCGATCGAATAATCCAACACCGCAGCTAAAATCAAAACAGGAAATTCATGCGGCATCATTATATATTTAGTCAAACTTGATAGTCCATCCGGCCAGGAGCAAGCGTCAGGGTAGCGCAGGTTTTAAGTGCTGCTACCTTTGGGCACTTTAATTTTTTAGCAGCAATTTTAAATGCTGAGATTACTTTCGTCGCGGAGCAAGTGTACGTTCTCCTCCCAATTAACACCGTCAAAGGGTAGAATCTCAAAGTGTTTGATGGCATCGCCGTCAAGACAGCGGACGTTGACATCGAATTGATCGGGATGCGAGCGGGGGCGATAGAACGAGTGAATGCCGCAAATTCCGCAGAAAGTATGTTGAGCAGTTCCTGTATTAAATGTATAGGTGGTCAAAACATCTTGGCCACGGAGTAAGGTAAAACGTTCCGGTGGCACAATGAGGTGCAAAAATCCCTTCTTTTTGCAGATAGAGCAGTTGCAATCTGATGCTTCGTGTTTGTCAACGGCGACACGGAAGCGGACAGCTCCGCAGTGACAGCCACCAAAGTAAGTAACAAGTGTTGCGTCCATGTGTGATTGCTGGCGATCGAATGAATGAACTTACCATTTAAATGATAAAGCTAGTTTCTTCCCCAAGAGCCGCTTGCCAACTGCGGACATCATAGTATAAGTCTTCGAGGGAAATACTGTACAGCGCTTCGGCAAGTTTTTTGTGCAATCGGTTCCACAAACTGAATGTTACCCAGTCCTCTGCTTGCGTCGCATCTGGAAAATGTCGAGGTAAAGGTTCAATAGTTTCACCTACAGCCTCTAAGATTTGTCCTAAAGAGATTTGAGCTGGCTGGCGGGCTAATTGATATCCTCCTTGGGCACCCCGAACAGATTGGACTAAACCGGCTCGTCGCATTTCAATCAGCAATTTTTCTAGATACGGAGCGGGTAACTCCTGTCGCTTCGCTATCGATTTCACCGATGTCGGGCCAAAGCGAGGTTGCAAACTTAGATCCAGTAATGCTTTGACACTGTAGTGTCCGCGTGTGGTTAACTTCATGGGATTTTAAGAGCGGGGCAAATATTCAGCTAGCTGATAGCTGATAGCTTATGCTACCGAGTTTAGAGATTGCTCGCACCGGCTGCAGCTACTCCTCAAGAAAGACTACAGGTTGTTAAAAATATTTAGATAATAGTGGTTAACAATTGAGCCGATCGGTGTAATATGGTTTTACGACCAGCTATAAAGCTAAAGTTTCTTGGTCAAACCAAAAACCAACCGAGAAAAAATCCGTACACCAGTTGAATATTTCAGGACTCAGTAAATGGCTAAAAAGAAAAATATCGAACCCCTTGAAGGCGAAGATCTGATCAAAAAGGTCAAAGACCTAGAGAACCTTACCAAGGAAGAAAAAGCTAGAGCCTGTGGCTACTACACCGTTACTAAGAACGGCGTAGAACGGGTCAACATGATGAAATTCCTGAATGCGCTGATTGATGCAGAAGGCATTCAGCTAGACGGGAAGCAAAACGGCAATGGACGCGGCGGACGCTCTGCCAGCTATCGGATTAGCGTTCAATCTAACGGCAACTTACTGATTGGAGCTGCCTACACCAAACAGATGGAACTCCAGCCGGGAGATGAATTTGAAATCTCTCTGGGACGCAAGCACATTCACCTGCGCCAAATCGATAGAGAAGAAGAAGAATCCTAGGCTTTTACGACTTGCTTTGACTTCTTGCTTGAACTGGTTGGTTTGGCTTCAAGCATTGACTGCAAGCAGAGAATTGGCTCGGAAATCTTTCTGTGAGCCTAAAACAGTATGGCTTCTATAGATGGCAATGGCTGGACAAAAGCCACTGCCACTACTTTATATTTTCCGAGAATACATATTCTCGCCCCTCGCTATACCCGTGTGGAGAAGCGGGGGATTTTCCGCGTAGCTGTTAAAGAGAAGTTCTGCCACCAATTGTGTACGGGGTTTAACGGATGTAATTGATGGATGTTCGGCCACCAATTGTGTACGGGATTTAACGGATGTAATTGATGAACTGAAGAGGTTTGAAGGAAGAATTAGGTTTGGTTGAGCTAGGAAATCCACCAAAGCAAGAAAATGGCTGAGGTATTCTCAGCTAACAGTGCGTCATACCAGTTGAAAAAAAGAATGCAACTGTAGCCAAGCTCGAAAGCACGAGCTTCATCATTAATTCCCAATTATTTAACCTAAAATTTAAAATCTAAAATCTAAAATTTTATAAGTCTCGTGCTTGCTCCTGATTTGTGTCTGTGTGGGGGGGTTTTGAGGTCAAGGAAACACCTCGATCGCCCGTAAGTGAAATTACAGGCTGAAACAGTTAAAGTGTTAGGGAGCAATTAGTCATCAGCCTATGCCGTTGCCCCGATTCGCCAGTAAAACTTCTCAACACCAAACAAAAATCTCCCTGCGTCACCTTCTAGTGGCCTCTTTTGTGCTGCAAATCGTCGCAGCAGTCGGGATTGTCGGGTATCTGTCATTTCGCAACGGAGACAAAGCAGTCGAAGAGCTCGCCCAGAACTTGATCGCGGAGACGGGAAAGAGAGTTGAAGAAAAGCTGATTTCTTTTTTTGAACATACCCAGTGGGTAAATCAACTTAACGCTGAAGTGATCGAGCGCGGTGAATTAAATTTACAGTTAGAAAAGCCCCAGCCTCGGGGAGAGAAGTTCCTGTGGCTGCAAATGCGATCGTTTAAAAGCATTCAATGGATATCCTTCGGTGCTGAAAAATCAGGAGAATATCTCGGCATTTGGCGCAACCCCACGGATAACAACTTGCAAATTATCGTGGCGAACAAGTCTAGCAAGTCTCAGAACATATACTACGCTACAGATGGCCTAGGAACTCGCACCGCTAAATTAAAGGTAGAACCCGGAGTCTACGATGCCCGCCTCCGGCCCTGGTACAAAGAAGCTGTCGCAGCTAACAAGCCGATTTGGACGAGCATTTATCAAGGTTTTACTCCTGGGACTGTTTTTATTGCTGCCAGCCAACCGATTCGCGATCAAAAGGGTAAATTGCTGGGAGTTAGTGCAGTACACTTTTCGCTCTTGGAACTTCAGCAATATCTCCATCACATCAAGTTTAGCAAAACGGGACAAATTTTCGCGATCGAACGATCGGGCTTGCTGGTTGCCAGTTCTAGTCAAGAATCACCCTTTAGAAAGATGCCAAGAAAGCAGCAACTGCAGCGGGTGAATGTTTTAGACAGCCAAACTCCTGTCATTCGCACCGCAGCTAAATATTTGTACCAACACTTCGGGGACTTTGGCAAAATTAAGCAGCCGCAGCAACTCAAATTTAGTCGAGACGGGCAGGAATATTTTGTGGAAGTGCTGCCGTTTTCTGATGTTTACGGTTTGAACTGGCTGATTGCGATCGCAGTTCCCGAATCCGATTTCATGGGGCAAATTAACAAAAATACGCGTACTACGATTTTACTTTGTTTGGTGGCGCTACTGCTATCGACAATTGCTGGAGTGCTGACAGCTAGGCGGGTAACGCTGCCACTGCTGCGGCTCAACGAGGCAGCTAAAGATATTGCCGCCAGAAAGTTCGATCGCGCTGTTAGTGTCAGTAGGCTTGAGGAAGTCGGCGAATTAGCGCAGTCTTTCAACGAGATGGCAGCTCAACTGAAAAAGTCTTTTCAAGCTTTGGCAGAAAGTGAAGAAAAATTTGCTCAACTGGTAGAAAATTTGCCCGTTGGAGTCTCGGCGATGAATCCGCGCGGCGCAGTTATTTTCATGAATTTGGCGGGAGAGCAAATATTGGGTAGGGGAGAAATGCCCGATGCTACCGCACAAGAGCTACCACAAGCTTATCAAATTTATATAACAGGCACTAATCAACTGTACCCTGCCGAGCAAATGCCGTTTGTGCGGGCGTTGAGTGGCTTCGAGGTGATTGCTGAAGATATGGAAATTCGCCGAGACGGGAAAAATATTCGTTTGGAAGTGCGAGCGCTGCCGGTGTTTGACGGTGCGGGGAATATCCTTTATGTTCTTACTGTTTTTAAAGATATTACGGCTCGCAAACACGCAGAGCAAATATTGGCTGACTACAACCGTAACCTCGAGATTGAAGTAGTCGATCGCACGATCGAGCTAGCCTCGATCAATGTCCGGTTGCAGCTCGAAATAGAGGAACGCAAGCAAGCTGAAAAAATTATCCGTCAAGAGCGAGACTTTAACTTAAAGATTATCGAAAATTCTCCGATTTTTTTTGTGGCGATCGACTCTGAGGGTAAAATCCTGCTGGCGAATAACAGTATGCTGGAAGCTGTGGGCTATAGTGCCACAGAAGTTGCAGGTAAGGATTACTTAGATACATTTGTACCCCCAAGCGATCGAGCCGGATTACATTCGATTTTTACGGGGGTAACAGCGCGCGAGCAAACGGTTAACGAACATCGCATTCTCACTTCGGACGATCGAACTTTGTTAGTCGAGTGGTACGGCACACCGGTGCTCGACGAAGGTGGCAGCCTGGATTTTTTGTTTGGATTTGGGATTGATATTGGCGATCGCAAACAAGCACAATTAGCCTTGCAAAAAAGCGAAGCTCTGTTTCACAAATTAGCGAACACTGTTCCCGGAGAACTTTACATATTCGTGCAGCATCCCGACGGCTCAGTCAAGATGGAATATATCAGTCCTTTATGCCGAGAAATTCAAGAATTAGAGCCGGAGGAAATCCAGAACAACTCTGCTTTACTCTACGAACAAATACACCCGGACGATCGCCCCAGCCACTTCGAGGCACTTGTCAAAAGTGCCACTGATCTAGAACCATTTTCCCACGAGTGGCGGATTGTGACAGCATCGGGAAAACTCAAATGGCTGCAAGGCTATTCTCGACCAGAATTGCGCGAAAATGGAGATATTGTCTGGCACGGCATAATCATTGATACGAGCGATCGCAAACAAGCAGAACAAGAACTTCAACAAGCCAAAGAAGCCGCAGAAGCTGCCAACAAAACTAAAAGCCTCTTTCTCGCCAACATGAGCCACGAATTGCGAACCCCCCTCAACGCCATTCTCGGCTTCGCTCAATTAATGGAACCAAGCGCTAATTTAACTTTGCCGGAACAAGAAAATATCAAAATTATTCGCCGCAGCGGAGAACACCTGCTTCAACTGATCAATCAAGTTTTAGACTTATCTAAAATAGAGGCTGGGCGCATGACACTCAACGCCAAAGTTTTTGACTTTTACCGCTTGCTGGGGGATGTGCAAAATATGTTTCAGATTCCGGCGGCCAATAAAGGATTGCAATTAATTATTGACTGCTCTTGCGATGTTACCCAATACGTGCAAACTGATGATATTAAGCTGCGAAAAGTGCTGATTAACCTCTTAGATAATGCGGTTAAATTTACCGAAACAGGTTCAGTTTCCGTCACAGTATGGCAAAAACAATTAGGAATAAATAATCCTACCCAAAACTATTTAAATATTGGACAATCTGAAAAAACAGTTTTTATTTGCTTTGAAATAGCCGATACAGGAGTTGGGATTCACCAGAAAAAATTAGAAAGTATATTTGAATTATTGGTGCAAACTTCATCAGAAAAAAAAGTTCAAACAGGTACGGGTTTAGGATTAAACATCAGCCGCGAGTTCATAAGATTAATGGGCGGCGACATTAATGTAGAGAGCGAATTGGGACAGGGGACAGTCTTCAAGTTTGACATTCAAGTTGTTACCGCAGCGGGTGCTGGTGAAGTCATTAATAAATATGTTGAAGTCAATTATTTATCGCAAAGTTCAAGTATGGTACAAGAAAAAATATCTGATAGTGCTGCAATATTTACGCTGGACTCCAAGCCAAAAGTTCCTCCAGAATGGACGAGCAATCTAAAACAGGCAGTCCGTGAGGCTGACTTCGACTTGATTGCCACAACTATTGAGGAAATCGGCAGCGATAATGATGTTTTTGCGGAAGTTCTGATGAATCATCTATATAATTTTGATTATCAAAAAATTCTAGATCTGATTGATGAAATTGAGCGGTAGGGATCCCAATGTGCTTCTGCTCCTATAAATTTGCTGAGTTTTAGGGTGCGGCTAAGCTCACCTTATCTATAAAGTTGCTGGTCTGCATAGATACTCCCAGAACAGTTATTTTAGCGGCTGCTCCAATAGTCATGAGGTGGCAAAACATCCTCGCTCAAAGGTGAATACACTTTGATAATTATCATGCTTGATTTGCGACTAACAATTTAGTGTTTGACTTGACTTTTTTCAAGCTAGAGTTAACCCCCCCGATCGCCTTTTTGGTAAGGGAAATCGAGGGGGTTAACTGTTATACGATTTTCGATTGAAGAATGGGGAATGACTGAGAACTACCAGAGTTTGAAGCACGGGGCTAAAGTTGCATTTTTTGGGGGAAACTGGTGTTATTTGTCAAGTATCTGAGGATATCAAGCAGGGTTTGCTTCGGCTCGTCTTTGTAGTAGGCGGGCAATTTCAGCTTTTTCTACAAGTCCGACGAGGACACCATTTTCGCGAATGACGGGGAGTTCTTGTACTTTAAGTTGTTCCAGAAGGGTGACGACTTCGAGGAGGGATAATTCTGGTTTGACTGTTGTGGAAAATTCGATCGGCTTCAGGAGTTCTTTCACTAAAACTTGGGGCCAAGTTCCGGTAGGAATGGTTTTGAGGTCGTCTAGGTCGATCGCACCTACCAATTGTCCGGCATCATCTGTTGCCAGGAATCTGCGCCAGGTTTGAGTGCTACCGATCACGTAGTTGTTAGCAAATTCTCTGAGGGACAAGTCTTGGGAGACGATCGGACTTTCGGGGGTCACAGCATCTGCGGCTGTCAGGCCTGCCAGTTGATTTTGGACTGTGGCATATTGGGCAGATTGACCGGCATTTTGCAGTAAGAACCAACCGATTACTAAATTCCAAATATTGCCGAATACGCCTGTAGCAATGGCAATCCAACCAATTATTTGACCGACGCGGCTAGCAAAAATTACACCTTTGTAAGGGTTGCCAGTAATTTTCCAGACGATCGCTTTGAGGATGTTGCCGCCGTCGAGGGGCAAACCGGGAATTAAGTTAAATAAGGCTAGAACTAAGTTGATGGAAGCTAAAAGTCCGACGATGGCCGCTGCGGGGCCTGTGAGACCAGCACCGATGCCGATCGCTGTTAACAAACCGGATAACAATAAGCTGACCAACGGGCCTGCAATGGCTACCCAAAATGCTTCTGCGGGAGTTTTAGATTCTCTTTCTAAATTAGCTAGTCCGCCAAACAGAAATAGCGAAATCGATTTCACGCCAATTCCCTGTTTTATGGCTACCCAACTGTGTCCTAATTCGTGGGCTAAGACGGAAGCAAATAACAGTAACGCTGTGAATAATCCCAGCATCCAGGGCGCTACGGGGCCCAATGTGGGAAACAAGGCAGCTAATGCACCGCCGTATTGCCAGGTTACTAAACCCAGAACTAAAAACCAAGATGCGTTGACAAAGAAGGGAATCCCAAACAGGTTGCCGACGCGAAATGTACCGTTCATAATGGCTACCTCTGATTTTACGAAGGAGAGGTTTTTCTCTCTGTCTCCTTATCGTAACGAAACGTAACGACGATGTTAATGCTTCAATTAGGGTGTTATCCGTCTGTGGAGGTTCGGTTTGCTGAATAATTACCGCCGACTGCGGTTTTGCCCGCTAGGGGTTAAAAATTCTTATCTCAAAACGGAAGTTTTTGCTATGAGGCTTGAGGAGGATATCTTTTTTAAATTTCTGTTTTAGTTTTCAGTCGGTTTTAACTCAAATCTTGCACCTCTGTCATGAACAGACAAGAGGCCTGTTCCACAAAAATTAAATGTTGTTGTGGCCCTTGCTTCTAGCCCGCCCGTAAAAGCTTTATTGAGAATGGTGCAACATCTCAGTTTTAACTGAATGCAAGCTTTGAGACGGAGAAGGAATTCCTGGCGGACTATTACACCTGTGGCAAGAGCTCAGTTTCAAGCAGGTTTAACTATAATGACTTACCCTAAGAATAGTTTTGATCCTAATAATTATGCCAGAATCTTTTTTGCTCGGCCGGCTGCTGCTGCAATTCAACAGCGAAGCCGCTGATATCATTACAGACTTATCCGCTGTCGCTTCAACTCCAGACGGCCATTTGTGGCTGGGTTCCGATGAGACGACTTCGATCGAGCGTTTGTCGCTTGTCGCGCCTCATATTTTTGGAGAACATCAAAGATTTGCGATCGCAGATTTTATCGATCTACCTGGAAAATGCGAAATCGATATCGAAGGAATGGATTTCAGCAGCGATTATCTTTGGCTGGTCGGTTCTCACAGCACAAAACGCAAAAAAACTAAAGGCAAAGACGCCGACAAAGATATTGAAAAATTAGCACAAATCGAGACAGAGGTCAACCGCTATTTGCTGGCGCGCATTCCTATGAAAGACGGGATTTTGTGCGAGTCAATTTCCCCTTCAAGCAATCCCGAAACTCAATTGAAAGCGGGATGTCTGCAGCGGACAGAAACGGGCAATTTGCTGACAGACGCGCTCAAAGATGACAGCCACCTCGGCTTGTATTTATCGGTGCCGATTCCGAGTAAAGAAAATGGCTTTGATATTGAAGGGTTGGCGGTGCGGGGCGATCGCATTTTGCTCGGTTTGCGGGGGCCGGTGCTGCGGGGTTGGGCGATAATTTTAGAAATAGAAGTTGAAGAGGCAGAACCGGGAGTTTTAAGGCTTAAGGAAATTGGAAAAGGAGGGAAATTGTACAACAAACATTTTCTTGATTTGAACGGTTTGGGCGTGCGAGAATTGTGCTGGAACGGGAAAGATTTAATTGTTTTAGCCGGACCGACGATGACTTTATCTGGGGCGACGAGGGTTTTTCGGTTGAAGGAAATTTTTGGGGGATCGGGCGACAGTATTAGTGGACAAGATGGGGGAGATTTGGAGGTATTGTTTGACTTGCCTTTTAAGGTTGGTACGGACAATGCTGAGGGATTGAGCCTGTTTCCCTATTTGGACGGGCAGAATTCGCTGTTAGTGGTTTACGATTCGCCGGATGCGGGGAGAATTATTGAAAAAAATTCTATTCTTGCTGATGTTTTTAGGTTGGGTTTGTAGTTGCGCTGTCTTCGCTAAAAAGGTTTAAGATAACTGTCCATAAACTCTTGTAGGCTAGTAGCAGTAGTAGTGTGCGTCAGAAGGGGAGATATTTGGGAGAATTAATCAGCCATGAACTGACGCACCATGCGATTAGGAAGGTGCGTCTGATGGGATTTTTGGGAGAATTAATTAGGGCTTAACTGGCGCACCCTACAAGTGGGGTTAATTGTCGATCGCATCCCTTCGCCGCTGGCTGTAGCGTTTCAATTCATCAATTAAGTGAGTATCGTTAGATGCTGTTCTCGCGCCCGCTTCCGCCGCCCAGCGCTTCAAATCTTCAATTTGCGATCGCGCGATCGCAGCTAAAGGTACAGTATCCTCGATCGACCTCAAAATATCCTCCGTCATCAAATCCCGGCGCTGTCCGTTGACAAAGGTGCCAAAGGCTCGATACAATCCATCAATTACAACTTGCTCGATTTCTGCACCGCTAAAATTCTCAGCACGTTTCGCCAAAACTCCCAAATCAAACTCGCGCAATCTAGTTGGCCGCAGTCGCTGCAAATGCACTTTAAAAATATCTTGCCGTTCCGATTCTGAGGGCAAATTCAAAAAGAAAATTTCATCAAATCTGCCTTTTCTCAGCAACTCTGCGGGCAAAACCCGCACGTTATTTGCAGTTGCTACGATAAACACCGGACTGGTTTTTTCCTGCATCCAAGTAATCAAACTGCCGAATACCCGGCGCGAAGTTCCCGAATCCCCGTCGCTACCGCTGATAATGTTGCCGAAGGCTTTATCTATTTCATCGATCCACAAAACGCAAGGTGCGATCGCCTCTGCTAATTGTATCATTTGTCTGACGCGGCTTTCGCTTTCCCCGACCACGCCGCCAAACAATCTCCCAGTATCCAATCGCAACAGTGGCAAACGCCATTCGCAAGCAATAGTTTTCGCAGATAAAGATTTACCCGTTCCTTGAATTCCTACTAACAAAACTCCTTTCGGGTTCGGTATACCGTAGCGACGCGCTTCGTCAGTAAAAGCATCTTGCCGCATCTTTACCCACTGTTTCAAATTCTCCAAGCCGCCCACACTTTTTAGGGATTCTCTGGAGTTGAAAAATTCCAAAATTCCCGTTTGGCGAATTGCTTGCTGTTTTTCCTCCAAAACTCCGTCAATATCTGACTCGTGAATTTGCTGTTTTGCAGCCAAAGCTTTAGCTAAAACTCGCCCGATTCTAGCGCGGCTCAAACCCTGACAAGCTTTAACCAACTGTTCCCTTGCTAAACCGCTAACTTGCAACTGTTGCGGCTTTTCCACAACGTGGGAAATTAAACTGTCGATTTCTTGGACGTTGGGCAAAGGAAAATCAATTACCGTTACTTCTTCTTTCAATTCCTCCGGTAATTCCAGCGTGTGAGAAGTAAGAACTATAGTTTTTTTGCTGCGCTTTAATTCTCGCATTAAATTCCGCAATTCTCGCACTACCGCCGCGCTTTTTTCGCTGTATGGATATTTCAAAATTGGGTGCAAATCCCGCAGTACAAATATGGTATATTCTTCAACAGCAGTTTTACTGACGCGATCGAGCGCCGCCATTACCGAACCTTTCCCAGAACCGTTATCCTCCCAGCCGCGCACAAGATCCCAGAACAACACCCGGCGCGCAGGAGTTACTTGCAGTGCTACTTGGGCAATTACGGCTTCGACCGGTTCCTCCTCCGCGCTGACAATGTACAGCAGCGAATAGCGGGCGCGAATCATCAAATCTAGTCGCTTTACCAGTGCGTCGAAATGGTTATTTTTACTGCCATTGACAGCCTCTAATTCTTTGGATTTAGGGTGAGTCTCGGTCATTTTATTTGGTATTTTAGAGTAAAATTAAACTTTATTAATTTTTTTTGCAGTACGGAGTTTAGTTTTTTAAAAAAAATTAACACAACTAAATGTTTTCCATAAGGACTTGAGTCCTTAACAACTATTGAACCCGACTAAAGTCCGTACTGCAAATATTAAAACTATAACAGAATAGTACGCAATTGACTACTTAGCAACTTTTCGAGCTTGTTTCACCATTTCAATGAGAGTGTGGTGAGCATCTTCGGCGTCTTTTAAAGTGCGATCGAAATTTACTCTAACAGGCACTGTTTTGTCGTTGACTTTAGCGCTTAAATCCATACCGTTGGCATCAATAGCGAGCATTTGAGCTTCCGTTGCCTGCGGTTGGTTGCCAAATGCTTGAGCATATAGCACTACAGCGCTAGCGTGGTCTTCGTTCATGTGAGTGCAGATGCGATCGCTAATCTCAGTGGAAAACGGTTCTGACATGGGAGATTCCTCAGATGAAATATCGATCGATTGTACTGCGATCGGTACAAAGTTTTCAACCGCGATCAATTGCATCAAGAGTTATGAGTGCAATAAAAGGAGAAAGAAGGAAGAACCAGAAGAGAATAATATCGAGCGCTTCAGTAATTCCAAAAGTCCTAATCAAACCGAATTTTTTAGATAATTAGTAGAATTAGCTCCACCCTTCCCACGGGCTGACTTCCAGAACCCCAGAGGGTTTTAACACTACCTTAAATTGAGAAAAATGCTGCTGTTTACCAGCATTGCGAAAGGAAGAAAGAGAAACTTGTTGAATAAAATCACCCGCTGCTTGGTTCAGCGGCTGACAATCTCTAATTACCCCTTCTTCATTCACGGCAACGCGATAAACTAATGAAGTGCTGAAGGTGGGAGTCGAGCGCCAACTCTTGTCAATTTGGTCGTAAACTTTCCGGTTCAACTGTGCAATTTCACCGTGGGAGATAATTTCCGAAGGTGCTGGCTCTACCTCTGGTGCTGGAGAGTTAACCTGAGCCGCAATCGGGACAGATACAGGCCAAAGCTTAATAGTTTCATCTCCGCTGCCGCTGGCTAAAACACTATCTTGAGAGCTAAAAGCAACTGACCAAACTGGCTTAGAATGCTCCGCAAAATTTGTCATCAGTTCGCCTGTTTTCAAGTTCCACAGCTTGATAGTTTTGTCGTAGCTGCCACTAGCTAAAGCCTGTCCATCCTGGCTAAAAGCAACTGACTGCACCGGACCGGAATGCCCTGTTAATGTATGCAGAACTTTGCCATTTGTAAACTGCCACAGCTTAACAGTTTTATCCGCACTGCCACTCGCTAAAGTTTTCCCGTTAGGACTGAATGCAACAGAGTTGGCAGCCCCGGAATGCCCAGTCAGGGTGTAATTGCCGCCATCATCAAGCCACCAAATCTTGATAGTTCCATCCTCGCTGCCAGTTGCTAAAATTTTACTGTTCGGGCTAAAAGCCACAGATTTAATCCAGTCTGTATCTGGAAGTGTGCGGAGTAGTTTGCCATCGAGAAAATTCCACAATTTTACAGTTTTGTCGGTACTGCCAGAAGCGAGTAACCTTCCATCACGACTGATACTTATTGCTTTGACATCATCTGCATGACCTTTCAAGGTATTGATGAGTCTGCCAGTTTTGAGATTCCACAATTTAATCCGGTTATCCCAACTCCCGCTAGCCAGAAGATTGCCATCAGGACTAATGGCTAGGGATTCAATTGCATCGGTATGTGCTTTTATGGTGTAAAGCAATTTGCCAGTTTGCAAGTTCCAGATTTTGATAATGCCACTATAACAGCCGCTGGCTAAAGTTTTGCCGTCTGGACTGAGTGCGATCGCGTAAATCCACCCAGAATTATCTTTAAAACTGCTAGAATATTGAGTGAACAACCCCGATTTAAACTGCGATACAGTGGTTTCCAATTCCACAAAATACCTATATAATCCGATACCTGCCGCAGTTACAACTGCTGTTAATGTCAAGGCTAAATTTTTCCATTTAACTGCTTTTGATATCATCAACATGACCTACAAAACTCAGTTTATGTAAAAACAACTTTCCGATTTCAATTCCATAAAATTATCGCGGAGGTTACGGCCGGATTATCCCTTTGAGAGATGCTATCCAACACTTTTATTTAGCACTGTTACTTTGTCGGCGGTTGGCTGATGTTTTTTGGGTCTAGATTGGCACTGAATCCAGGTGCGGCAGAGGAATAAAACTATTATGGCGGTTATAGCTGCAATTCCAACAGGCGTTAAATATGTCCAGTGAGCGGCCATTTTATCCCAGATATGCCAGGTTACTAAAAACATAGCAAGGTAAGTGAGACGCTGCAATTTTTTCCAATTTTTCTTGAGCCTTTTCACACTCCAATCATTAGACGTGATAGCCAAAAAAGTAAAAATAATGAATGTTGCTACTCCCTGGAAGTAAACAAAATAAGTTTTGAGATCAAAGATATCAAAGTTTCTTTGTTTGAAAAAGATGAATCCGTTAACTACAGCTAAAAAGAAAGAGAGGAGACCTATGAGGCGACGATATTTCAGCAGCCACTGGGGAAAGCCAGTTTTTTTGGTGAGAGGGAAAACTATTATCAAATTTGTGGGAAGCAGTGTGAGAATATAGGCTGTTAAGGCAGCGAATCCCAGGATACTCGCCTGAGAAAATGTATCTAAATTAATCTCTAAAAACTGCATAGCTTGCCCCCATTACTAAGTAGGTAAACTTCCCTTAAACACCGCGGACGGGTTCCTGTAATGTCAATTACGTTTTAATCTTATAACACTCATCCGCCAAAAGAGCTGGTTAAAAGTTTAGTTGTGAGCTATAAAAAAGGTCAGCTAATGCTGACCTTGGGTTGAGGAGATTACCTGAACTTTTGGCTAGGTATCGCGCCAAACTACCAACTGCTAATACCCCCTTTCAATAACAGAGGATTTAAATCCTCGCTACAAAATGCACAGCCTAACTAAAAGATCGATCGTCAAACGGCAATTCATCAAACAGCGGAGCAATATCAGCCTCAGAATTCGCCACAGGGGAATTAGCGCGAGATGCCGACGGCTTAACAGAATTCACCTGGGCTACTGATAACTTGGCTGCAGGTTCCGATTTCTGTAGGTTAACTAGCGGCAACTCCCCGCCATTTTCTCCATTTTTGCCCGTTTGATTCCACAACATCATTCCCAGCAAACCATCAACCAAACCGCCACCGCTACCGTTGCCTGTTACTGCAACATCCGGCACAACTCGCACGTTGCGATCGCCTATAATCTGCATTAACTGCAAAGCCGTATAACCTGAACCTCCCAAAGCTACAACACCCGCGCGATAAGCTTCAGCTTGAGCATTTCCCTTCACCCGAATCGACTCAGCTTCGCCTTGAGCTTGTTTAACCTGAGAATTCGCTTTCAACTCAGAAATCTTCACGCCTTGTTCCGATTTCACCATCTCTTGTTGAATCTCAGCCAGCGCCGTTTCCCGCACCAATTGTTGCCGCTGAGTTTGTGCTAATTGCTGCACCTCATAAGTCTTGCACTGTTCCTCAGCAATTTTGCGATCGGTTTGAGTTTGCATCAACTCTGCAGGCGGCAAAATATCCCCGATTAAAGTATCAATTGCCTGCACGTCGTAGGTTCGCAAAGCTGCTTTAATATACTCGGCAGCTTCCGCTTGTCTGCCGCTTCTTGCCGAGAGAAAATCTAATACAGAATAAGCTTGAGCCGAATTGCGGAAATAATTCCCGATTGTCGGCTGCAAAACGTGGTCTACTAAATTCTGCATCGAACCCACGCGAGAGATAACTTTTGGAGCATCCAAGGCGCCGACGTGAATAATCTGAGCTACTTCTAAATCAAAGGCAAAACCGTCTTGAGAACGCACGGTTAAAGACGAAAGTTGAGAATCGTAACTGTGCCGTTCTGTTTTACCAGACCAATTCAATACTATATTAGTAGTCGGCACTAACTCTACTTTCAAAATGCGAGTATTCAGCGGATGTTTGCCCGGATAAAGGGGAGTTACCCAAACGCCTTTATTGCCGACATTTACTAAATTTCCGTGGGTAAAAGCAGCGCCGCTCACATCTTCTGAGGTTTTGCCGACATAGGAAATAACCGCGCCGACATAGCCGATCGGGATTTCGGTCATCGCCACTTGATCAACCCCGACAAACCAAGGATTTAAGTTCCAGGAACCGGAAAGCAAAACCTGTTCCTGCAAACCGCGCCGCCCGCCGGCGGTGATAAATTTTTGCGCGTTCTGGAAGTTGTCGTGATTCGGGATAATCGGGCCAGCAATTTCGCCATCTTGAATCGGAACGCCGTCAAAAGTTGTGACAATTCCTACTTTATCTGGGGCAATTCTATACAGCTTTAACTGTTCGGCTGTCATTCCGTGTTTGGGAGCATTGGCCGCTGTAATTACTGTAAATAATGCTGTATTAATTCGATAGCTACCGCCAGTCAATATGCCGAGTTGTCTACCTTTTTCGCCGCCGCCTTTGAGGAATTGGCGAGCATCTTGAAAGTTGTCACATTCTGTGATTTTGCCGAGGATGCGCTGTGGCGGAATGGACTGACCACCTGCTGCGATAATCAGGGCAATTTCACCTTGGGGAACTACAGTTAGAGACTCTTTGCGAACGTTGTACTGCAAAGGCCAATAACCCCAGTGCCAACCGGGGGGCAAAGTATCAGCTTGATATCCAGCTTCTCCGTTTAAGGCAATTAAATCTCCCGGCGGTAAAGACTTGCCGCCGAAGCTAAACTTTTTACTGACAATGCCAACTTCGCGATCGCCAATTACTACCAATCCGCCAAAAAACAGCGGCAGCACCAGAATAATTATCATACTGCCGATCGCGATCGGGATAAATCCGCCCGGATCGAGCTGCATTGTCTGCACGGGAACAGTGCTGCGTAACTGCCCTAGCTGGAAGCTAGAATCAGGTTTTGTGGCTAGCTGAGTCGAGGTTTGATTTGCGGGGGGGATATTGCTAGCCGCTAATATCGGCGAGGGTTTCAAACTGGTTGTTGCACTAAGAGCTAAAGACGCAGAAACAGCGGCTGCAAACTGTTTTAAAACGCGAACTTTTACTTGAGATTTGGACAAAAATGAATAAAGCATTTTTTTGATTAGGGCTAATTTGTCCTAGGAATTCCAGCTTAGCCTTACTAAAAAGTTTTTACATAAAACTTAAGGTCTTATTTATCATTATTTGCAGTCATAATAGTCATATTTATCAGTAAAAAAAATACTGCTCGTAAAACTACAGGCTGACAATCCCCCGTTTTAATGCGGAAATCGCGGCCTGCGTGCGATCGCTAACTCCCATTTTGCTCAAAATATTGTTGATGTGAAACTTGACGGTGCTTTCGCTGATGTGCAAAACTTCACTAATCTCGCTGTTGCTTTTACCAGCGACTATGAGGCGGATAACGTCTAATTCGCGATCGCTCAATTCAGGTCCACTCAGGCGATCGGCTAACTTAACACCCACTGCCAGCGGAATGTACTTTTTACCCTCAAAAACCGCCCGAATTGCTGCTAAGAGCTCCTCTGGTTCCGCATCCTTCAGCAGATAGCCCTTAGCACCAGCTTGCAATCCGCGATAGATGTTTTCATCGCCGTCATAAGTCGTCAGCACCACAATCCGGGCGCTGGGAAACTCCGCACAAATCGCAGCAATGGCGGCGACTCCATCCATTTGGGGCATCCGCATATCCATAAGGGTGACATCGGGCTGATATTCGCGAAACATTGTAACAGCTTCTTGCCCGTTGCTTGCTTGCGCCACAACTTTAACATCTGATTCCTGATTCAGCAGCGCCACTAAACCTTGCCGCACAATATAATGATCGTCTGCAATTAAAACGCGAATAATGTTTGATTGGTTAATCATGTTGACCCTGTTAATTTTATTAAAAAAACTGAATTTATCACTACAAACTTACTATGTATGGTGCGAAATATCTACCTTACTTTACTGTCGATTAACTGAAACTATAACTTCTGTTCCGTTTCCAGGGTGGCTGTTTACAGTTAGCTGCGCGTTAATGCGATCGGCGCGTTCTCTCATTCCCAATAAACCAAAGCCATTGCTCAAACCGATACTTTCCGTATTAAATCCCTCTCCGTTGTCTTGCACCCGCAAAAAAAAGTTGGATGTTTCGTATACTAACTCAATTTTTATCGACGTAGCTTTGGCATATTTGAAAGCATTTGTTAATGCTTCCTGCCCGATCCGCAACAGGTTATTTTCTACCTCTAATGGTAGCGAATATGCCGTGCCAACCACTTCAACAATAGTGCGAGTATCAGTATCTGATGACATTTGTTTAGCAATTTTGTTGAGAGCGCTATACAAATCGCCATCCTCTAACAGTTGCGGGCGCAAAGATTCTACGGATCGCCGTGCTTCAGCAAGTCCAGAACGAGCCAGTTCGCAGACTGTTTTCATGTGTACTTGTGCTTGTTCTGGATTTGTGGGTATTACCCGTTGTGCGGCTCCCAAATGTATGATAATGCCTGCAAAAGTTTGCGCTAAAGTGTCGTGAATTTCCCGCGCCATGCGGTTGCGCTCTTCGAGAATATTTTGGTCTATAAGTTGTTTAGATATCCTACTCAGACGCAATTGATTTTCGACGCGAACTAAAACTTCTTGTTGTTGAAAAGGTTTGGTAATGTAGTCTATTCCGCCCACAGAAAATGCGTTTACTTTATCAAAAATTTCTTGCAAAGCGCTGATAAAAATTATGGGAATATTTTGAGTTTTGGGAGTAGATTTTAGCTGCTTGCAGATTTCGTAGCCATCCATGTGAGGCATCATAATATCCAGTAAAATTAAGTCTGGTAAGTTGGTATTGATAAAATTAAGAGCTAATTTCCCACTGGGAGCCAGGTGAACTTTATACCCAGCAGCCGATAGTATCCCGCTTAAAAGTTTTAAGTTCTCAGGACAATCATCAATAACTAAAATACTTTCTTGGCAGCTAAAACTGAGGTTTTTGTTCATGTCTCATCCCTCAATGTGTGTATTACATTTAGCAACTGTTCGTACTGAAAATTTTTAATGCAAGCTGCGATCGCCCTAGCTAAGGGCTGATTGATTTCGCGAATTTGATTGATGACTGTTTGCATCTGTTCCACATCGAGGTTGCTAATGGCTTGCTGGAGATTGGCTACTAACTCAGTAGGCAGTTCAGAAAAAGCTGTTTTTGTCAATACATTTACTTCATTTTCTGTGAAACTGGGCGCAGCATTTAGTTCTTCAAAAACGAATTGCACTCCGATATGTTTGTGCAGAGCATCAAATATGTTTGCTTCTCTAAATGGTTTGCAAATAAAATCCTCGCACCCGGTAGAGAGGATAAGAGCTTTCTCTTCCTCAAAACTACTTGCTGTTATAGCAATAATTGCTGTTGCTTGACTTTCGACACCCCCGCCGCCGTTAACAAGGGAGGATCTTGAGGATGCTTTGGCTTTAATTTGTTTGGTTGCTTCATACCCATCCATCACCGGCATCCGCATATCCATAAAGATTAAGTGCGGCGAATATTGCTCCCACTTTTCTATTGCTTCTCTCCCATTTTTGGCTTCGTAGACTTCTAAACCGATCGCGGAAAGCAGTTTAACCAGCAGTTGCCGGTTGTCAAAAGCGTCGTCTGCAATGAGAATTCGATAGCGGGGTTGATTGGGTGCGATCGCAATAACTCGTCTAGTTGGCTGTTCCCGTTGGCGATCGGTACTTTCAACTGCATTAAATTTAATGTCAAATTTGAAGATAGTACCGCCTCCCGCACGAGAACTCACTGTCATTTCACCTCCCATTAACTGCACAAAAGAACGTGCGATCGTTAAACCTAATCCTGTTCCTTGTTGCGATTCTTCTCCAGTTTTAGTTTGCACAAAAGCTTCAAAAAGCTTGTCTAATTCACTGCCATCAATTCCCTCTCCCGTGTCTTCTATCTCAAAGCAGATTTCCTGAGCAAGATCCTGATTTTTAATTTTCACATAAATGCCACCTTCCGATGTGAATTTAATCGCGTTAGAAATCAAGTTAATCAAGATTTGGCGCAATTTAATTTCATCAGTTTGCACATATTGGGGAAGGTCTGACATCCGCTCGACTAAGAACTGCAATCCCTTATTTTCTGCCGGCAGTTGGAACATATTTTCGATGTCGTCCAGTAGGCGGTGGAGGTCAAAATTTGTCGGGTTGAGAGTCGTGCGCCCCGCTTCTATTTTGGATAAATCTAATACTTGGTTAATCAGTCCGAGCAAATGTTCTCCGCTGCGGGTGATAATATCCAGGTGTTCTTGCTGTTCCTGCAATAGGTTAGAACCGCGATTCAACAGTTGGGAAAAACCCAGAATTGCATTGAGGGGAGTCCGCAATTCATGGCTCATATTTGCGAGGAATGTGCTTTTTGCTCGGTTGGCTTCTTGTGCTGCGTGTTCGGCTCGTTGTCGCTCGATAATTTCTCGCTGGAGTTCGAGAGTGCGATCGCTCACTTGCTGTTCTAAAGTGCGGTTGTAATCAGCTAAAACTTTTTCTGCTTGTTTGCGATCGGTGATGTCTTGAAATGTGGCGATCGCATAATTAATTTTACCTGTTTCGTCAACAATTGGAGTGCTGGAAACTTCCAAGGAAACAATTTTATCAGGTCGGTGGAACTCGATATCATCTACTTTGACAGTTTCACCCGTCAAAGAACGCACGATTGGCATTTGTGCAGTGGGATATAACTCATTAGTTCCTGCTAAATACGCTTGACCGATTTCGGCAAATTGAGCGGCATTTAATTCGGGTATATAATTGATGCCGCTGAGTTGGGAAGCTGTAGGATTTGCGTAGGAAATTTGTCCGGCGCTGTCAATTACTGTTACTCCAATCGGCATCGCATTGATAAATTGAGTAAGCCGATTTTCGCGTTCTTTTACTTCCGCGTAGAGTTTAGCATTGGTAAGTGCGATCGCCGCTTGTCCCGATAACAATTGCAAAACTTCTAAACGTTCGGGAGTAAAAGCTTGTGTCGTGAGGTTATTTTCGAGATAAACAATAGCAGCCAGTTGACCTTGATTCATCAAAGCAGCACACAAAATAGATTTGGGCTGACGAGCTTTGATGTAAGAATCATTCGTAAAATTGCCTTCACGAGGGGCATTATTTAAAACCACATTTTCTTTTGTTCGGGCGACATAATTGATAATTGTTTCGGAAAATTTCTGGCAATTTTCAACTGGTTCAGATTGCAACACCGTTATCCGTTCGTCGTTCACTGCACCTTCAGCTTCAATCAGCAATTTGCCTTGACTTTCTAAAAGTAAATACCCTTTTTGAGCCCCGACATTTTCAATCAAAATTTTCATCAATCTGGACAGTAATTTATCCTGTACAATTTCCCCAGCAATTGCTTCAGAAGCTTTCATGACTGTAGCGATATCCAAGGAAGAACTAGAACGGCTGTTCGTAGTAGATGTAGTTGAACTTTTTTTACTTACAGGTCGATCGATCGTAAATAATTGCGGATATCGCGTTTCTAAATCTTTAACTTTAGCCGCCGCACCCCAGAGTTGATAGCAGTAACAGGATTCCTGCATATAAGCTTTGGCTGTTAATTCTTTCCCCCTGGATAAATAGAACTTGGCAGCAAGTTCATAAGCGAGAGCGGCTTCGTGGATGTACTCGTTTTCTTTGGCGAGGGAGATGGCGCGATCGTAATAGTCGATTGCTTCCACAACTTGACCCAAAACTTCACTCCGAAGTGCCTCTACTAAATAAAATTTATGCAAGTGATTCATCGGAGCATGATGCGCCCAGGTACGCATTTTCTCTTGGCTGCTATTCACGCGATTTAGTATAGCATTTCGTTCCGAGTTTGAAGATTTATTAAATATAGTTAAATGCGCGAGAGAGTCATAAAAATAAAAAACAGGGACAGCAACCATTCCTGTCATACCAATTAAATACTGTTCTGCAGTTACTGCATTATCTGCTGCCTGATGAGCTTCATCAAATAAATAGTATAAAATTAATTTATTTAAATAAAATAAACCTAAACCTTGTTTATCTTGAGTAGCTTGATGTATAGATAAAAATTCATTTTCATTGTAATTATCACTATTTAAATCAAGAGTATTCTTATGTTTTTTTTGTAAATTACGAACAATTTGTAAATACATTAATACCCAATTAAAGCTACTTTTTTGTCGAGCTTTGCTAAGAATTTCACAATAATTTATTATTTCCTGTTCTAGTGCCACAAGTTCATAACCCATTGAATATGAATTAAAGCAGCGATCGAATAAAGCATAACCAATAAATTCAAAATCTCCTGTTTCCACTGCACTATAATAAGCTTCAAGTAAAATTTCTCTACTTTCTTTTAGATGCTTTTTCCAATGTATAATGTGATTGCCAAAAGCATCTAAAACTCTAGCCTTAACTTGGCGAGCATTAAAGCGTTCTATTAACTTTAAGGCTAGTTGAGAGAATTCATAACCTGCCTCAATATCTACAACAATTCCACACAAAACAACGCCGTAGGCTGCATAAGCAAAAGCAGACCAGATTGAATTTCCGTATTTGATGGATAAATTGACATTAGCTAAAACAATTAGTGTCATTAAATCACGATTAGTTAAATAGGTAGTACCTATCATTCTTGAACAAATAAATAAAGCGGTTCGAGCTTCTGGTTGCGTCATTTCAGGCCACTCAAATAATTCTTTTATTTTTCGTCCCTTTAACAGGGTAGTTGTTTCTTCAAAGCCCTTTTTAATATCCTCAACTTTTGGCTGTTCTGGCAAATCAATTCCTAACAACTTAAGAAAAAATAAACCTGTTTGCACTCCTTCTTTAAAGTTTCCTTGAGACATATGAGCTTGAATAATCACATCGTAAATTTTTGCTTTTGAAATTACTATTACTGTAGATTGTAATGCAATCTCTGATAACTTATTCATTATGATGAAATTACCTGTTAGATAGGCTGTCTCTACTGCTTCTTCATAAAGGCACAAAGTTAAGTTATAGGAATTTTGCCAACTATCTGCACTCAACATTTTTAGGCCAACATTAAAATGCTCAAACGCTGCTTCATAAGCAGTTGATGCTTTAGCCTTTTGACCTGCTATCAGGTTTAACTGAGCCAGTTCATCTCTTTCTCGCTGATGGGAAATTAGATCGCAACCAAAATTTAGTTGATTGACAATTTCAAAGATTTTTTCTTCTGTATGATAGGCATTTGTACTGTCATCTACGAGGCTATTTTGCAGCAAAAATCTCCCAATTCTTTGATGCAAAATCGGCTTATCCTGTTCGGGAATTAGCGAATACGCCGCTTGCTGAATTCTGTCATGGACAAATTTGAGTTCTAGGAATTGGGACTTGGGTAATTTCCCTGCAATTTCTAATTCCACATCTCCCATGTTCCCCAGCAACACGACTAAATTTTCAGCAACGGCTGCGTACAACTCATCCGCCGTTTGTCCCACAGATTTTTCGCAAAGTGAGGCGAGGGTTTTCAAATCGAATTGATTGCCAATGCAGGCTGCTATTTTTAACGTTTCCTGCGTATTCTGTGACAGTTGTTTAATTTTGCCAGCCATCAATTCGACAACATTATCAGTGAAATTTCTCGCTTGAATTTTATCTAAATCCCACTGCCAACTCCCCTGGCTCCCCTCTTGGCAAGACTGGTCTGTTTCATTCTCTTGTAGGGGCAATCCCCCCGTGGTTGCCACAATATCTGAAAGCCCTGTAGGGGCAATCTCCCCACGCGCGGCGAAGCTATCCTGTAGGGAATCGCCCTCGTCTATCGGCTGGGGGGGCACGGGGGCACTGCCCCTACAAAACCCTGGTTTTTGTGAGAATGAAACAGCCCTGGGGGTAAAGTCGAATTGTAATAGCCCTTCTGTATAAAGCGATTTGAGAAATTCATTCATAAAGAAAGGATTCCCACCCGTTTTGAAAAAGACTAACTCCGCAAGGGAGTTGACTCTTGCTTCCTGACAATTCAGGGCATCGGAAATTAGTTGAGTAACAGAGGCTAAATCCAAAGGTGACAGGAAAATGCGATCGACATTTGCCCCTGTTTTGATAATCTCTGCAATCGTTAGCATTAACGGATGAGCCGCAGAAACTTCGTTATCCCGATAGGCCCCAATTAAAAACAGTCCCGTTGACGAAGCGCCGAGCAGCAGTTGCATCAGTTTCAGAGATGCCCCGTCAGCCCACTGCAAATCATCGATAAATATTGTCAGAGGATGTTCGGGTTTAGTAAAAACTTTAATGAAGTTTTGAAACACAAAATTAAAGCGGTTTTCCGCTTCTGCAGCACCCAATTCTGGCGGCGCGGGTTGCTTGCCGATAATTAATTCAATTTCGGGAATTACGTCAATAATGACTTGAGCGTTGATTCCCAATGCGTCTAATAATTTTTCCCGCCATTCTTTAAGTTGCACTTCGCTTTCTGTTAACAGTTGTTTGGCTAAATCCTGAAAAGCGCTGACAATTGCGCTGTAGGGAATGTTGCGCTGATATTGGTCAAATTTGCCGGATATAAAATAACCGCGCTGTTGAGTAATCGGCTTGTATAATTCTTGCACCAAAGCTGATTTGCCGATACCCGAATATCCCGAAATCAGCATCAGTGAACTTGTGGCACAGACATCTTTGCCTTGTTGGCTGACTTGTGCAAAAGCTGTCAGTAAGCTATCAATTTCTCGCTCTCTGCCATAAAGTTTTTGTGGAATTTGAAAACGGTTAGAAATATCTTGACTCCCTAGGGTAAAAACTGATATATTGTTATGGCTGTGCAGTTGATTTAAACATTCTTCTAAATCCGCTTTTATTCCGATCGCACTTTGATAGCGCTCCTCAGCGTTTTTTGCCATCAACTTCATGACAATATCGGAAATAATTTGCGGAATTTCAGGATTCACCTGAGATGGAGACAAGGGCTGTTTAGCGAGATGACTGTGTACTAATTCCAGCACATCATGGGTGTCAAAAGGCAGTTGGTATGTCAGCAGTTCGTAAAAGGTAGCGCCCAGGGAATAAAAATCTGTGCGGTAATCTAAACTTCTATTCATTCTGCCGGTTTGTTCCGGCGACATATAAGCAAGAGTTCCCTCTAAAATGTTGGGATTTTTTAGGGTGTTATTCTCCCGCGTCAACTGCGTCGAAATCCCAAAGTCGATGATTTTGAGTTCTCCGCTAGCTGGATTGAAGACAATATTTGAAGGGTTAATGTCTTTGTGAATGATGTTGGCGCTGTGAATTTGTTGTAAACTTTCTGTGGTTGCGATCGCAATTCGCAAGAATTCTGCAATACTAAATTTTTGCTGCTGCATCCAAATTTTCAAGGCTTCGCCACCAAAATCCTCGACAAACATCACCAGCGTGTTTTGATATGGCTGCAAATCATAGGCTTTTATACAGCCACTCAGATTCAGAGATTGTGTAATTTTATACTCTGTGCGATAGCGGGCGAGTTCTTGGGGCGTGGGATAATTTTCTTTGAGGATTTTGAGGACAACGGGGAGACTGTCGGGTTGTCGGAATGCTCGGTAAACCAGGGAGTTTGCGCTTTCGTAGATGAGCTCTGTGATTTCAACGCCCGGAAGAGTCAGCATATTCATACCGCTGTCAACTTTGCAGTAGAACATAGCATAAATTTGCTCCTCACACCAGAGGTGCGTGAGCCATCAGTGGATTTTAGATTTTAGATTTTAGATTTTAGATTTGACTCCACATCTGAGATTTTAGATTTTAGAAGCCAAGACAGGCTTCCCAGTCAATACAGCTTGTTCGATAATGTCAGCGGCGCGCTTGACTCCGCCCGATCGCCCGATCGCCCCTTGCATCTCGATCGCCCTTTGTTTATACGACTCTTGGGTGAGGACTTTCACAATTGCCGATCGTACTTTAGAAACGCTCAATTCCTTCAAAGCAACCACTTCGCCAACACCCGTATAAGCAATCCGCGCTGCCACTCCCGGCTGGTCATTCGCCACAGGAATTGCCACCATCGGTACTCCATTGCTCAAAGATTCCAAAGTCGTATTCATCCCGGCGTGAGTAATCGTCAGAGCAGCTTTTTGCAGCAATTCTAATTGCGGTGCATAGCCAACCACGATCGGATTTCCCGGCAATTGTGGCAAGGATTCGGGACTCGCGCCACCTCCCAGAGAAATCACCAATTGAGCGTCTAATCCTTCACACGCAGAGGCAATGGTTTGAAAAACATCCAGCAAGCGATTTTGAATAGTTCCCATTGAGGCATAAATCAATGGTTTCCCAGTTAATTGTTCAAAAGGAAAAGGTACTGGTTTGCGTGTCTCTGGATTATGATAAGGGCCAGTGAAATGGAAATGCGGGGGTAAATTTTGTCTGGGAAACTCAAATTCAGCGGGTTGTTGAGTGATTTGAGCTAATTTCGAGTAACCATCATTCGGGTTAGAGTACAGAGGTAATTTCCACTCTTGGCGATATTGGGCAATAACATCTCGAATTGGTTTAACAGCCAGATTTAGTAACTGATAGGTGACTTGATTGCGTAGGCGGTTTGCTAAAGTTGGATTGTATTGCCACGGAGTACCAAACGGAGGAATGTTAGGGTCTCGATTTACCATCAAGGCACTGCACACTGTGATGAAAGGAAGGTTGAGAAATTCTGCAATTGTTCCTCCTTCAAATGAAAGTTGGTCTACGAGTAAAGCTTCTACACCGGCTTTTTGAATGGCAGTTGGAGCCTCTGTCAGAAGAGCAGCCCAAATTTGGGTGAATGTTTTGATAGTATATCGAAAGGCTTTGATTCCGCTGAGTTTCCCCAGTTGGCCCAAGCCTTCTGCCATTGAGCCTGCGGGAAATTCATCTTCAGCTAATGGCTGGAATTCTAAGCCACTGGCTAAGGTGGTGGTTTTAGCATCGAGGAGGTTAAATACGGTGACTCGATGGCCTCGGCGAAGCAGTTCGCAGCCTAATGTTGTCATGGGGTTGAGGTGGCCGGTGGATGCCGGACAAAGGAGGCAAAAGTGGGTCATGAGTCAAGGCTCCGTGTGAGTTTAAACTTTTTAGCATTTAATCGGCGGTGTGAGGGATTTGTGTTGGGGCGTTGGGGAGTTGGGGCGATCGCTTGGAGAAACTCAGTAATGGGGCGCAGGCTTTAGTCATTGCAAGAGACTGTTACCAGTATATAGTTGTATGCGATCTGCGATACCTAGCCAAAAGTTCAGGTAATCTTCTCAACTAAAGGTTAGTTCAAACTAAGTTGTTTTTATAGGTTCACAACTCTACTTTTAGCTAGCTAATTTAGCCTAGGAATTTAATAAACTAAATTTACGCATAGGCCAGCCAGAGCCTAGCTGTAAAAAATCAACAAGGAGTAACTTCCATGTCGAGTGAAAGTATCATAAAAAAAGCAGCAGAACAAGAAAGCTCAATTAATAAAGAATTGAGCGACTTGGAACTCGAAGCGATCGCAGGTGGTATGCGTACTCTCACAATCGAAGGCCCAGTGCCGGACTATCTGAAACCCCGCATATCCACGCAACTGATTAACTACATGCAGTCCTATTTCGGGAAATGAGCTGCTTGTAACTAGAAGCGACCGCGCTTGTCCTGAGTTTAAACATCTAAGGAGAAAACATCTGATGGAAAGCAACGATCAATTTTCGCAAGAATTACCGTCTGAGTTGTCCCAAATCGCAGAATCAGAACCGGAAAATTCAACTAATCAAGAATTGGACGAATTGGAATTAGATGCGCTCGCAGGCGGTTTGGGTTTTATGTTTCAAGATTGGCATAATATCCCCCGCTTCTCTCCGATAAATTATGAGGCATTTGCGGGTAAAAAAGTTGGATAGCAGGCAACTTTCCTAGGAGTTGGTTCAATCGCTTTTGGAAACAAATTGCACTAATTGTGCAAGGAGAAAACATCAATGGAAAGCAACAATAAATTTTTCCAAAAAGTACCGTCCGAATCCCAACAAGAAAACTCAAGCGCTGAAGAATTGAACGAATTGGAATTAGAGGCGATCGCGGGCGGCTGTTCCGATGCTGTCGATCAAGCTCGGGCTGCTGGTATCCCTGTTCTCACAATCAACCAACCGCCTCCAAAACTGCGCTTGACAATCCCTACGAAGATGTTGGAACTTTTGGGTTCATAACACAAGTTAAAAACGTTACACCCGCAGTCCGGCAGTCCGGCAGGGGTTTAAACCCCTGCCTCATAGCATAAGTCCTCTCAAAGAGGACTAATAAGTTATATCAGATCCGGTCGATTCGAGGGCGATCTAAAAAGGTTTGTAGTCCGGACAACAGTACGCAGCATTTTGCGGACTGTTGTCCGCACGATCGATCGAATCTTATTGCGGTCGAGCGACCGAATCTAATATTATTCAGTCCTCTTTGAGAGGACTTTCGCTATGAGACAGGGAATTAATTCCCTGTCTGACTGTGGCATAAATTTTAAGTTGACAGGACGAAAATTCAAGCCTAGGTTCCTAGAAAATACCTGTAATTTATTATGGATACAATACAGCCACTATACCTCATGCAGCAAGCCCCCGATATGAGTAACGCTACAATATTTAGCGTTGGCTTAGTTATCCTCTGCTTGCTATTGCTACTTTTGTTGTGGTTGCCAGATTTGCTAACAAAACAATAAGCAGTCCGGCAACGAGCAATGTACGGGATGTAACGGATGTAAAGGAGATGTTGCACCATTTTTAATCAGGCTTTTATGAACGGGCAAGATGCCCGCTCCACAAAGAGTGAATTTCTTGTGGAACGGGCATCTTGCCCGTTCTTGAGAATGGTTGTACGTTGAATACCTACTCTATCTGCCTCGCCACCAATCTAGCAAATAATCCTCCCTGTTTTACCAATTCATCAAACGAACCAAATTCTACCAAACGGCCGGCTTCAATTACATAAATGCGATCGGCATTGCGAATCGTACTCAGGCGGTGGGCGATGACAACTCGCGTCACATTCAACTT
>NZ_JAUBQR010000031.1:0-16643 GCF_036701385.1 Microcoleus sp. Pol12B4
ATGAGCAAAATTCCTTTTGCTTGGGAAGAAGCCCACCGTTTGTTAGGAATTGATGCCGTAAATCAGCCGATGCCCGTGCGCCCTACAGTTCACTATTCAATGGGGGGAATTCCTACTAATGTTAGCGGGCAAGTTCGCAGCAGTCCTGAGGGTTTGGTAGACGGTTTCTTTGCAGCCGGCGAAGCAGCTTGCGTGTCAGTTCACGGTGCCAACCGTTTGGGCAGCAATTCGCTTTTAGAATGCGTAGTTTACGGCAAAGTTACTGGCGCAACCATAGCACAATTCGTACAAAATCGCAAGTTACCATCTGTAGACGAACAGCGTTATATTACGGAAGCAAAAGAGCAAATTCAGGCACTTTTAGAACGTCCGGGAAAATACCGCATCAATCAAGTGCGACAGCAGTATCAAGATACTATGACTGAGTATTGTGGTGTATTTCGTAGCGCCGAATTGATGCAGGAAGGTTTAAAGAAATTGGAGGATTTAGAGCGACAATATGAGGAGGTTTACTTAGACGATAAAGGCAAGTTGTGGAATACGGAAATTGTGGAAGCTTTGGAGTTGCGGAGTTTGATAATTGTCGGAAAAATGATTTTAACTTCTGCTTTGAACCGGCAGGAAAGTCGGGGAGCTCATTCCCGGGAAGATTTTACTGAGCGCGATGACGGCAATTTTTTGAAGCATACAATGGCGTATTATTCGCAGGCGGGGATTGATTTGGCTTATATGCCGGTGGCGATTACGATGTTTGAGCCACAGGAGAGGAAGTATTAATTAGTAGGGTGGGCGATGCCCACCTTACTAATTAAACGGCAAAAAAAGGCGATAAAGAAAACAATGCGCGAACTTCCAGAAAAGGAATTTAAGAACGAAGAAGCAAAATCAAATTTAACAAGCGAGCAGCTAGCGGCTTTAATCGTTGATGCACTAATTGATGCAGGCATTATCGATAAACAAAGGGTTCCAGAAGCCATCGAAATCGCTGCTGAAGAAATCGAGGTTCGTAACGCTCTAGGTGACTACTGAGTGATCTAGCCTTGTAGATTGCTTTAGGATGCACGGGTGATAAGCGATTGTAGAAGATGCAAATGTGGTATTAATTTGTATGGCGGGCAATTCACACCTAATTTGTTCATTTTGAAAGTCGTCTCAGGAATTCTCCACATCACAACTAAAAAATGCTAGCTTAGGATAAGTCTTGCTAAATTAAATACAAAATATCGTGATTATAAGTAGCAAAAAAATATGAGTAAAACGACACAGACATCTCAATTCCAGCAAGCTCTTGAAGCTGTAGAAGTTTTATCATTAGAAAATCAAGCGATGCTTCTAGATATTCTTCAAAATCTTCTGCGAGAACAGCGAGGAAATGAATTACTCAAGGAAGTGGCAGAAGTTTGTCAAGAGTATGCTGAGGGCAATGTTAAATTTGGGTCGGTAGCCGATTTTATGGCGGAGTTAAATGATTGATGAAAATTGGTTTGACTCTCAAATCTATTCGTACTTTCAAAAAGTTTGTTCGTAAAAATCCTCAGCTTGGCTTTTTAATTGAAGCTACGCTTGAACTTTTGTCTGAAGACTGCTTTAACCCCAGCTTGCGAACTCACAAACTGACAGGAGATTTAAGATTTATCGGGTATCTGGTCGTGTTTAATAGATTATGATTATCGGATTTTATTTGAGTTTGTGACCGCTCCAGAAGATGAAGAGGAAGCTATTTTATTGCTCAAAATGGGTTCTCATGATGAAGTCTATTAAGACCGATCGCCCTTTTCCCCAATTCTGTCCCGCTATGTCACTCTCCAGCATTCTCCGTCACTTCTTCCACAGATAAACTTAACGCTTCTGCCACCTGTTCGGCACTCAATCCCATTCCCAACAAGCGGGGAATTGCATCCCTTATTGCCTGAAATCCAGCTTGTCGTGCCTGCTCTGCACTCTCGTCTCGCTGTCGCCGTTCATTGGTGCGCGCTTTCCGGAGAGTGTAAGTATCAACCAGTCTACTGACGAAAACGTTAAGCTGTTCGGGATTCCAAGGCTTAGCAATGTAATGGCATAGTTGGCCAGCATCAATAGCTTCAAAGAAATGTTCCTTATAACTAATTAATCTAATTTGGCTCGTATCGGGGTACTGTACCGCCGTCAGACGGAGGAACTCAGTCACGCTCATTTTGGGCGTCGGCTCATCGCAGATAATGACGGCAACTTCTCCTTCCCTTGCCAAGATTTCTAGGGCGGCGGGACCAGATTCTGCCCTGAATACTTGATATTTGCGACGGAACTGGCGATAAAGCAAGTCAATACTACAGGCCGTTCCATCCTCAACGATCAGCATTTTTAGGCGAGGATTTGGTGAGTGGGGAAATTTATCCGACATAGCTATACCCCTCTTTGTGGGAATGTGTTTCCACTATTTGTGATTTATTATTTGCACCAGTGCCGTTTGCGCAAGCAGCTAGCAATTTGATAAGCTAAAGGCGTAATGTCATTGCTCAACATCAGTTTCCCTGAAAAAGTTTATTGATAGTGATCGCCCTTTTCCCCAATTCTCTCTCACTATCTCACTCTCCAGCATTCTCCGTCACTTCTTCGACGGATAAACTTAACGCCTCCGCCACTTTTTCGGCACTCAAACCCATTCCCAACAACGGGAGAATTGCATCCCTTCTTGCCTGAAATTAAGCTTTTCGTGCCTGTTCTGCACTCTCGGCTTGCAACCTTTCTTGTTCGGCCCTTTCCCGTTGTTGTTCCCCTCGCAATCTCTCTAATTCGGCCCTTTCATCGCCAATCAACAGCAAATTACCTTCCTCGTCCCACCAGCGCAGCCAAAGCATGGTTTGATTTTGATAACGGCCTTGCCAAAGTCCCAATTCTACGCCTAAAGGTGCAATGGGAAAATGACAGCGCTGATTGAGTTCTAATAGTTGATAATACCCGTCAATCAACGGATAAACTTCTAATCCGCCATTATTAACTTGGTAGATGCCGTAATAGGGAATTCGCATTACCCGCTCGTAAACCCAAAACTTCCCAGGTTTCGTTACCATCCCTTCATCCGATCACGATAAAGGAGTGCGATCGCGCTCTCCATCGCCGTTCCCGCTAGCAAATTCCAGAGCAATTAATGGTGCTTGCTATGTGTTCCCGCCACAGCAAGTAGGAACGCCGAATTGGACCGTCAATGTTAGGAGGTACATTGGGAACATAAAACCAATCAGGAGCTTCTGAACCTTGTTCCGCCGGTTCGGTTTCTCGCCAGTAAATGCCGCAGTCTTGACCGATCGCATATTGTCCGTCTGGATGCCGCTGTTGCAAAATTTGCCCGATCGAATCTGTTAAAATTAAACTTTGCGGATGCTCCTGAAAATTTTTTACAAAAGTACCGTCGGAATCTGGTAATTGAGTGTGGTTGCCAAAAGCAGGAGGTAGAACAACGCGGTCAACGCTTTGGGTCATAATTCCCTCCGAGGTCTTACCTAATTGGTAATTGGTAATCGGTAACAGGACGCTGGGCGCGAGGGATTAGAAACCCGGTTTCTTCATCTATCTGTCGTCGTTCAACCAAGATTTATCTTAGAAACCGGATTTCTTTTCGTAAGTCCTGCGTAATTAGGAATAAAGCGAGTAGTTTTGAGTTTAAATTATTAAGTTTTTAACTGAAAACTTTTTCACTGACAACTCAAAACTATTTTACTTAAAACTTTCCTTAAGGTTTCGGTAGCGCACCTTCAGGGCTAGGAGAAGCCGCCGGTTCCGGAGTCGTCGTAGTTGCAGGAGAAGGCGAAGGAGTGCCACTAGCTAACTGATTAATTTGGTCTTTATAGTTAGGAGGAGCTAACTCAGTAGCTCGATCGAACAGCGTTTTTGCCTCATCTGTTTTGCCCTGTTCCTTCAGGACGATCGCCTTTCCTAAAGTCGGGCGAAAATCTTTGGGATTAGCCTTAGCAGATTCGTCATAAATCGCGATCGCCTCCTCGTAGCGCTTCTGCACAGCATAAACCTGCCCCAAAATCAACTGCACTGAAGTTACATCCACACTTTCCGGTTTCGCCAGATTGGCAGCCGGAGCAGCCTTCAGCGTATCTTGCAGCAGTCCGATCGCAGCTTCGGGCCGCTGCTGCACCAGCAGCAAATTCACCAACCCCTGCAAAGCCTTAATTTCCCCAGGCCTAGACGCTAAAATTGACCTGTAAGCCTGAGCAGCCCCTTCGCGATCGCCAGTGCGTTCCTTAGCCTGAGCCAGCAAAATCCCGTATTCAGTAGTCTCAGGATTCAGCGAAGCCAACTTTTCCAAAGGAGCGATCGCATCCTTAATGTCCCCCACTCCTTGGCCGATCAACTCCAGTCGCACCTGCAACAATCCCCGTAAAGCTGTTACGTTGTCAGGTTCCCGTTGCAAAACCAATTCGTACCCCCTCGCCTGAGCTTGCAGCAACTCTGATTGCTTCTCCCCTGACTGCGCCGTCTGAGTAGGTGTTGGAGTTGAGGTACTTTGGGCTTGGCTGGCCTGGAGAATACTGTTTAAAATTGGCACAAGGGAAAATCCCAAAAAAGCGATGAGCGACAGCACCACCACGACAGTAATCAACCCACGACGCTTGTTTGCTTTTTCCATAATTCAACTATCCCAGCTTAAAATCTACTATTTTCTAAGAATTAACGCATCGCCCAGGGGCGTCTGCCATTTAACTAGATCCATGCAACCATAAAAGTTCTTAACTTCAAAGTCCGAACGGACGAAGCAGCCTTTTACTTGCAGCTAATATGGTAACAGACCCATAACTCCATGCTAGCTAAACAATTTTGGACACTCAGACCCACAGCTCCAAGGACTGCGGTGTCTGTCCAATTTAGTCTGGTCAAGCTAAAAATTACCGAAAATATGGCGGATCAGGCCGTTAGGTAATTGGATTAAGTAAAATAGGCAAGCTGAATATCCTAAATGCTATTAGCCAGCAACTCCAGCTCAGCGCGCTCGGCGATCGATCGGTCAGCAACTGCCAAAGTCCTTGCTCACAAGGATTTTAGCAGCCAGCGAACCGATCGGCACTCGTAGCGTTGAAAGTTGGCGTTGACGGGTCACAACCAGACCTCCGGGCGCAAGCCCCAAGTCAGGTGCTAGTAGTTTTTAAAGCAGTTTCTTCAGTTTATTCCTAATTTCCCTTAAGGGATGTGTCTCCGCTGCAAGGAGTTTTTATGAACCCCTCTCCCAACCGGTCTTCCAAATCGTCCAAATCTACTTCAAATCGCAAGGATCAGCCAAGCGAACAGGCCGTCAATCCGCCTAAAGATACAGATTCCCTTCCTGAGACACCAGACGAAAGTTCGGTGCCTTCTGCGTCGGCTGCACCTGTTGACCAAAATCAACTGGCAACGCCAACAGACGCCCCAGCGTCCAAGGATAGGCTGCAACGACCACGCTACAGTTCTGCCCCGGACAAGGACAAAACAAACCTACAAGACCAGCCCAGCAATGCTCCTGCACCCCCGGCGTCTGCTGCGTCTTCGGCACCTGTCAGCGATACTCCAGCCGTAGCAGTCGCACCGCCGGCAAGCGCCGAGCCTGCCGCTAACGAAAGTCAGGCCGCTGAGGACATACCCTCCGTCATGCGCCAACATCCCATTCCCCCCCCCAGCGAACCCAGACAGTACCGAGCTGTTGGTTTGGTGCGGGGTCGCTACACGCCATCAGAAGAGCAATTCACCCGGGGTATGTTGATAGCTGCTGACGGAACTGCCATCGATGCAGTTTTGCTGGGTAGAGTCATGAGTTTAGTCAAAAATCACCTGGAGCTGGAACAAGAACACCTGTGGGTGGTCTATCCCCGCACCAGGCAAGAAGACGGTAACTTGCACGCCCAGATTATGGGAGTTTGGGAGCCGGAAACGCTCAAGAAACCTCCCGAACCGTCCTCTGATGAGGAAAATCAGGAAGCAGCGGAGATTGAGGCTAGCGGCGAAGCATCGACCGCATCTTTGCCTCCCTTGGAACCTGATGTTGAAGATGGCTATTTTTCGATTAGAGGTGAGGTGATTTATCAATCCCAAGACCAAGAAAAGTATGTCATCGTCAAAATCAAGCAAGCTCCCCGCAAGAATGAGGAAAAGATGAAGTTTTTTAAGCTGAAACTCAAGGGAGATTTAGGAACAAAGGCGATCGGGTTTTTTTGGGATTTTCACGTCAAATTGAAAGCGGACAGTCTGATGATTGAGCAGGCTAATAATATTGGTGCCCTGCCGATTAAAAAGCGGAAATTCCCCCCTGGCAGCAAGCCGCCCGGTGGCTTCAAAGGAGGAGGGAAGCGTCCGTTTACTCCTAGGCCCAGCGGTGACGGTACTCCTGTAGGGCGTCCTACCATCAAGTCCGCAGCAGCAACACCACCCCCTGTCCCGAAGGAACCTCTTCCTAAGCCCGTTAAGAAGCCTAAGCAGATCGAGGAATAAAAAATAGTCAAAGTAAAAATGCAAGATTAAAGGTTTTTTTAACCTTTAATCTTGCATTTTTACTTTATTTGCTTATGGTACTTCTGTACATAAGCGAGTAGGCTCTGCGCTAGCACCTCGCCAATTTGGACAGGAACAGCGTTTCCGATTAAAAAACCACCCAGTTTGCTGAAAGAGACACGCTCGCCAGGAGTTAGGAAGCGGTAGTTTTTGGGAAAAGTCTGAAGGATAGTGGCTTCTCTTAGAGAGATTGCACGAGCCTGTTTCGGATGTCCGAACCGACCATTTCCGTAGCCAAAGCATTGGGTTGTGCTCGTGAGAGCCGGGGCGTCCTACTTCATACTACCATACATGCTAGCATTAGGACTTACGCATTGACAAAAAACATTATCTATGAATTCTATATCGTGCCATCACTGCTAAGGTTCGTCCAAATATGCTCACGGACAACTAAAGTGAACAGATTCCTTTGGACTTCATACCAATTGCTAATTATCTTTTTATAGCGCATCAACTCCAATTTGATAAATGCGTGAAGTGAGCAAAATATGTGAGTCTCGATCGCATGGGTGTCTCTCACCAATAACCGACAAATTCCACTTACTTGTTTGAGCGCTCTCTGAAAGGTTTCAATTCCCCAATGAATATCGTGAATTGTGATAAAGTCACTTCGACTTGTCTCTTTAAGCTTGGACGGCTCTGGCAGATATAAAATATAATCTCTAGAGTCTTCTTTTTTATTTTTTTCTCAACAAGTTTATAAATCTAAATTATTTGATATGAGTCACTAATCCTTCATCAGGAATATCTAAAGTGCTTACTTGGCAATACTTTTGCGGCTCATTTGAGACAATTTCGTTTTTTAGTTAGAAATAAAAAAAATTTTGGTTTTTTAGAAAGTTTAAGTTTTATACTCCTGAATACCAATTTTCTCCATTTACTCTTCTTGCTTTAACTCCCAATTATATTGTTTTACTCACCATTTTTCTAAAATATTTTTTTTATCGTCTATTTTATCGTCAACAATTATGTAATTTATTTACAATTAATTACCATAAATATCTCTATAATATAGCGTAATTAAGTTCGATCCAATGATCGGCTTCTGGTATTTGCCTAATCAAAAATACCTAATTAATTCCGTATGTTTTGGTTCACTATACAGCTTTTACATAACTCTATCGTCAACACTTAATAGAACTCATTCTAAGTGGATAATTTTTTCTGGCATCTCGAATACATCTTTCGGTTCATATCTCTCTTTAAGCAAAAAGCGATTAATACTATCATGGGAAATGTCTCCCAATATCTCTGCTAACCTACTGCACCCCCCAAACTTTGGTTCTGAGAGTAAAAATAAGGTGTAAATGTCCGGCTTTGCATTGCGCTGTCGAGATTTTAGTTATTTTTTTGATTGTCCAATACCCGTTAGTAGACGTTCCTTCTTTATCAATTGACTATTTTGTTATTTTGTCAATGCGTAAGTCCTAATATCGCAGCAACGGGGAAGATGAAGGTTGGTACTTCTTAACTAATTTAGGAAATTTGAAGAGAGCGATCGCTACTTTTAAATGTCGTAGTGGGATTGAACCGATATTTAAGGACTGCAAGACAGGCGGTTATAATAAGCGAGAAGAGTCACGGCAACGATTCGGCGTTTAAAAAATTAAATTTTAGTTATTGCCATTACCTAAACTTGTGCTGTGATCCAAGGCCAAAAACATAAGCTGGGAGGAGTTCATAAGTATATTGGTCGGTGGAATGAGCGCAGGCGAGCGGAACGCCGTCATAGTAGATTTTGGATTGGTTTATTGGCGTCAATCTTGGGTGATTGGAATGGAGTTTTGTCAAGAAATAGTTGCTGAATTAATGAGATCTAGAGCTAACAAACTGCCAGTTTTTCAGAGGGGTTTGAGGGCTATGTCCTTAATTCAATCCGGGTTTTGACGGGGTTTTAACCCTGTCAGGGTGCGAACAGCATAAAGGTGCAGAGATTAGGTAAAAAAACGCAACTCTGCACCGTTGAAATCACTGGCGATCGTGATTTTGGGTTCGGCGGACAGTATAAGTGTGCGACTCTGGTTTTGTTAGCAACAATAAAATAGGTCGATCGCTCTTTTTATTCGAGGGCGCTTTTTTTCTTGGATGGCACTCTTTTTCTTGGAGGGCGATCGCCCTTCCTTGTCCCCATCAATATCCAAATCGCGATCGCGGAAACAATAAGGCTGCGGCGCTCTTTGGTTGAGGTGAAAAGAATATTTTACTGTTAGTTCTTCCCAAAACCTTTACCGCGATTGGTTGAAGGCATACAAAGACAGTTTTCGAGTTGAGATCGCAAAGTCTCGGTATCCAAACCCTGACCGATGAGAACAAGCTGGTTTTTCCGCTCGCTTTTCCACTGGTCGTCATCCATCGTAAATCGCTTGCCGCTCAAGTGGAAAATATGCCGTTTGGGACTTTCTTCAAACCACATAATCCCTTTCGCGCGAAACACGTTTGTTGGCAGTTGGTTGTCTAAGAAATATTGAAATTTTCTCAGAGAAAATGGCTTGTCGCTCTGGAAAGAAATTGAGGTAAATCCGTCATTTTCTAAATGGTCGGAGTGGTCGTGACCGTGATGGTTATGATGTTCGTGATGTTCGTGACCGTGATGGTCGTGATGTTCATGACCGTGATGGTCGTGATGTTCGTGATGTTCGTGACCGTGATGGTCGTGATGTTCGTGACTGCTAGGAATTTCCTCAGATTGGAAATATTTGTCAGATTCAAACAATCCGACGCTGAGGACCAGTGGTAGGGGAACTTGCGATTTTACCGTTCGCAGAATTCGAGCGCCTTCCTTGACATCCCGAATCTTAACTTCCAACAAATCTAAATCTTCTTCTTCGACCAAATCAGTTTTGTTGAGGATAATTATATCGCCGTAAGCTATTTGACTGTAAGCTGCTTGAGAGTTGAACAAATCTAAGCTGTAGTTGGCTGCGTCTACTACTGTCACTATCGAATCGAGACGAGTAAGGTCGCGCAGTTCTGTGCCTAAAAAAGTCATTGCTACTGGTAGCGGGTCGGCGAGTCCGGTTGTTTCGACTACCAGATAATCGAGATTTTCTTGACGTTCCAGAACTTTATAAACTGCATTAACTAAATCTTCATTAATTGTGCAGCAGATGCAGCCGTTGTTCAGCTCAACCATGTTGTCGTCGGTAGTGACAATGAGTTCGTTGTCGATACCGATTTCGCCAAATTCATTTACCAAAACTGCTGTTTTCAAACCCTGCTGGTTAGTCAGGATGTGGTTGAGCAGGGTTGTTTTGCCGCTGCCAAGAAATCCTGTAATGATTGTAACGGGCAATCCGTGTTTGGGAGCGTCCATCGCCTGTTCTGTCTCGGACTGAGTTGTAGATTGCATAGCTTGACTGTCAAATAATGTCGATCGCACTTTCTTTATGGTTCTTATTGTATCTTAGTTAGGACAAGGCTTCGTAAATCCAGTTTTTCGGAGAACTGTTGGGTGTGGTGGCATGGTATCTACGCATCAACCGGCAATTAGCCGGATAATGCAAAATAAGTGCGTCGCTAATTATTGGCAATTGCTAAGGCGGTCGATCGCACTTTTTTATTTTTTTGATAATTTTTTTGTTGCGAGTACCTGTGGCAGTTTCCCTGCAACCAATTTTCCGGGTAAATTCAGCAGCGACAAATTTGGGACAGACTCAAGCTGAACTGGATCGGCTAATTCCGGCTACTCTGTAGCGCCATCTTCGCATCATTTGTGAATTTCTTACTCCCGAGCGAGTGGGTTTTGGGAGGGTTGAGGTGGGGTAAAAAATTTACGACTCCTGCAAACAATCAAAGAATGAGGGGGGTGGGCGTGCCGCCCGCCCAGAATATGCAATTTAAATGCGCGACAGCTTAAGATCATCAATCAAATTTTTTAGTACATCCCGCGTTGAATCTTTCGACCATAGACTCATTGCGATTACCCGACCCATTGACAGTTGTGCTGGCAGGGTGCGATAACGTTTCTCTTCACCATTAATTTTAGTAATTGCCTGTTCGATTACAGATGCGGTCATCGCTATCTCTATTGCTTTTAGTATCTCCGTACTTGGGATGTGGGGAGATACTCATGAGAATTTTTTGAGATGCACGCTAACTTGCTCTCCATTTTTAGACACCATACCTAATTTACCACAGTTTGAGCCTTAAATAAACCGTATTGGGGCATATTCTACCCAATTTCAACAGCCGTATAGATTCCCGACATCTTTATAGCTAAGGTCGGTAATTTTTGCGATCACATACCAAGTAGAGTTTTGCGGTAAAGTTTCTGAGTCTGTGGTAACTTGCCAATATTTTTAATATCATTTTTAAAAATTATACGATCAAGTGATCTTCTTGAATATTATTGATAAAAATGCGATTGAATTTGCGCCATTTATTTTACCGAACCCTCTGCCATGCTCGTAACCAGACCCCATAATTGCTTCTAATCCCTAAAATAAAATTAATTTTTAATGGCTCTAAGCATCCTCAGAAATTTATATCGCTTTCTCCATATAAGTGATTAGCTAATACTAGCTCTAGTTGAAATTCCCTGTGGTGAATCTGTTCTACTAACCTCGCTGCAATCTCAGGTTTATAATAATAAATTACCTGACTTGAGGCGTAATTTTGGTTTAGCAGTTGCAAATATTAACGGAAAACTTATATTATCAATTACCTCGTCGGCTATAACCGCGACAATTCCATTATCTATCCGAGTTTCCCTAAATACTCTCGACTCACATAATCGGTACTTATTCCTTTATTTTCATCTCCGGTTTTATCAAACATTACAAGAGTTTTTGTGTTTTTTAAGGCTTGTAAAGTGAGAAATAGTCTTGGATTTATTAATTGTTGGTTTAATACTTAGATATTTAATTAAAAATCGATGTCCGGATTAGAGCTTTTGCAAAATTATTTTGTGCTATTATATAATAAAGGTTTAGACTATTTTTAAATCTAGCAGGCTGGGCAATTTTAAATAGATGCCCATCAACCCAATAATTAAAAGTTTTACCTAAACTTGAGTAAACTTTTAATTATAACATATATTTTTTGTGCAAGAGGTCTATTGTTAATTAGTTAATCCAACTACTTCGGCAATGGCTGGTAAAGTTTTACGTTCGATTGTGGAGAGTATTCCTACGTATAGTTGCTCCAAGGTCTCAAAAATCCTAACATCTGAAAACAAATTTATTTATGACGCACCATATTTATAGATAAAATTGATGGTAGGTCGAGGTGGACGGGCTTTATCCATAGATAGCAACTCGGTTTGGAGGATTTTAGGCTATTATACTCCTCTCAGAGTGACAAAAGAGCGATAGTTGTTAATAGGGGTGTTGGCAAAAGAGATCTGAGCGGGGCCTCACAGTTAATTCTTTTTCTCCAGAACATACAAATACTGACTTGTTTGTAGAGGCTAAAGTAGTTCAATACCTTAACCACTATAATTAAGGTATCTCTAACTGTGGTATCTGTCCATGCCCCAGCCCGAGGTGTTTATTACGTTTGGCGTCACTCAATAAGAGAAATAATTACTAAATAAAATTACGAATCCGAAGTGAGCAATCAAACCAGTTGTGTTAAAAACTCTGATTAGGGGACTGAGGCGTAAACTTAAAAGGACTGACCCTTTAGACTCAGCCGATTCCTCCTACGAGTAGAAGCCCTCGCTTTCTATCGGGTTTTTTATGAGCGGTAGTCTTCGATTGTAATCGGGTTGAGAGATTTTTGGTGGAGTGCGATCGCCCTTAAATTTGAGCCTGAACGATCGCCCGATCTACTAAAAAAACAGTCGGCTAAAAGATCCGAGCTGATCGCAGCCTCCCAGCCACTCCACCAACCAACGCCACATCAAGCAACTCAGTCCTTGTCGCTCTCGGTGAACAAGAGAAAACGACTTGCAACTTGCTGATGCGATTGGTTGTTAGAGGTACGACATTAATTGTTAGCGTCGATGCCTATTTCAGCTACCAATTGGTGGGGAACTTGACGCTAGAAAACTTGAACCGCAATGCTTCTTTAGAAATCCAACCCGATCCGATATTTTCCCTGTTTATTGCAGATAAAATCTGGTGGCTCTAAACCTTGTTTGGGAACTCTCAGCCCTGTACCTATCTTTACTGTTTTGAAAGCTATGCTGTCTAAGTCCACAATTGTTGTTGCTAAAGGCTTTAGTAAGGTTCCCCTGCGAACAGGTCTGGTTGTTCCATTCATCCTGCAAATATTCGCGGCCGTAGGATTAACAGGGTATCTGTCGCTGCGAAATGGACAAAAAGCAGTGAATGAACTAGCTACTAACTTGCAAACGGAGGTGAGTAACCGTGTGGATCAGCACCTCGATAGCTATGCCGCTGCAACGCGCTATTTGACCCAAATCAACGGCGAGCAAATTGACCTGGGATTGTTGAACTTACAGGATGCGGATCGCCTCGCTCAATTCTTTGCCAAGCAGGTAAAAACCTATAACGTTGGCTATATCCTCTACGGCTCTAAAACGGGCGACTTTATCGCATCGGGATATTACCGCGAGTCAACAATTCCCAACCACGGCAATCCTGACATTAGCCTGGTGCTACCGAAGCGGTACGGCAATCCTGATTTGTACAACTACATGACGAATGACCAAAGTAAGCCTACTAAAATGTTTGAAATCACCAAAGCGTATCAGTTCCAGAAAGAAGGCTGGTACGCCAAAGGTGTCGAGACGGGCAAACCAGGGTGGAGCGCGATCTATCAATGGGAGACTAATAACTACCCGTTGTCGATCGCGACGAGTCGCCCCATCTATAACAAGAATGGTGAGTTGATCGGCAGCGTGGGAGTGGAGCAGCGCCTTTCGCAAATTAGTGACTTTTTACGTGAAATTAAGGTTAGTCAATCCAGCAAGGTGTTCATTCTGGAGCGCAACGGATTTATCGTTGCCAGTTCTAGCGATGCGCCCGTGTTTTCAGTGACGAACGGCAAACCTCAACGACTACGGGGCTTTGAGAGTAAGGACGCCCTAATTCAAGCCACGTCCAAGTATCTCCGCGATCGCTTCGGCGATCTGAAAACCATTCAAACCATCCAGCGCCTAGACTTTCAAATCCAGGGTGAGCGGGAGTTTGTTCAAGTAACTCCCTGGCAGGACGAATGGGGATTGGACTGGCTCGTAGTCGTCGCCATGCCGGAATCCGATTTCATGGGACGAATTAATGCCAATACAGTCAACACGATTTGGCTGTGTTTAGGTGCATTAGGACTGGCAACCGTTTTGGGTATCTACACCTCGCGCTGGATTGCTCGACCCATTTTGCTGCTGAGTCACGCATCGGAAGCAATCGCCGAAGGAAAACTCGACCAAAACGTCGAAACCTCTGGCGTTAAAGAACTGGGTGTACTTGCTCAATCCTTTAACCGAATGGCGCAGCAGTTGCGCGATTCCTTCACCGCCCTAGAGCAAACTAACCAGCAGCTTGAACAGCGAGTTGAACAACGCACCGCCGAACTCAAGTACGCAAAGGAAGTAGCAGACAATGCCAACAAAGCAAAGAGTGATTTTCTTGCCAACATGAGCCACGAACTCCGCACTCCCCTCAACGGTATTTTGGGCTATGCTCAAATCCTCAACCGATCCAAAGCGTTGCCAGCGAAAGAACGTCATGGAGTAGAAATCATTCACCAGTGTGGTTCTCATTTGCTGACGCTGATTAACGATGTGTTGGACTTGTCCAAAATTGAAGCCGGCAAACTAGAACTCGCACCTAAAGCGATTCACTTTCCCTCATTCCTCCAAGGTGTCGCTGAAATCTGCCGCATTCGTGCCGACCAAAAAAACATTAACTTCGTTTACGAGCCCGATCCGCAGTTGCCGGAAGGGGTTTTTGTTGATGAAAAACGGCTGCGTCAGGTGTTACTCAACTTGGCGGGAAATGCGATTAAATTCACCGACAAAGGTTCTGTCATACTCAAGGTTGCCGTAGCTGAGAATCATCTTAATGCGTCCACTCGCTCTTTCAAATTTCAAGTTGAGGATACGGGCGTAGGAATTGCGACCGATCAATGGGATAAAATTTTCCAGGCTTTTGAACAAGTGGGCGATCGCAAGCGCCAAGCCGAGGGGACGGGTTTAGGACTCGCCATCAGCCAAAGGATTGTTCAACTCATGAACGGAAAAATTCAAGTTAAAAGCCAACCCGGAGTCGGTAGTGAGTTCTTTTTTGAGGTGGAACTGGCGATCGCCACCGATTGGGCCGAGCAAAATTCCCTCACAACGGGAAAACAAATTATTGGTTACCAAGGACAACGACGCAGAATTCTTGTGATAGACGATCGTTGGGAAAACCGAGCAGTTCTCGTCAACTTGTTATATCCACTAGGATTCCAACTT
Organism: Microcoleus sp. Pol12B4; assembly: GCF_036701385.1. Lineage (NCBI taxonomy): Bacteria > Bacillati > Cyanobacteriota > Cyanophyceae > Oscillatoriales > Microcoleaceae > Microcoleus > Microcoleus sp. Pol12B4. The sequence continues at coordinate 14,867 of NZ_JAUBQR010000031.1, forward strand.
AGTGAGGCCGAAAATGGACAAGAAGGATTGGAAAAAATACGACAGTCTCAACCTGACTTAGTGATTACAGACTTGGCAATGCCAGTCATGGATGGCTTTGAACTGCTCAAACAGGTTCGCAGTGCAAATGATTTGCAACACCAGAAGATCCTTGTCTCTTCTGCATCAGTATCACAAGCCTATCAACAGATGAGTTTAGATGCAGGGGGAAATGATTTCTTGGCAAAGCCAGTGGAAGTCAGTGAATTATTTAACCTCTTAGCCACTCATTTGGAATTAGAGTGGAAATATGAAATAACAGCCTCAAACGACTCTGTTTCATCGAATCAAACGACTGCATTAGAGAATTTAGAAGCACTGATTATTCCTTCAAAGGTAGAGTTAAAAACTTTACTAGAAATGGCACATAAAGGCAACTTAAAACGGCTACGAGAACACACAGAGCAGATTGCTCACTCTAACCCTCGCTACGCTGATTTTGCATCACAAATTCTTCATTTAGCCAAGCAATTTAAAGCCGAAGAGATTGAAGATTTGCTACAACAACACCTCACAGAGAAAAAAGCCGATGTCTAGTCCTGAATTAATTCTGGTGGTGGATGATACCCCTGCAAACTTAGAAGTGGTTTGTGAAACCTTAAGTGATGCGGGGTACGAAGTAGCAACCGCAATCAACGGCGACCGCGCTCTTAAGCGAGTCCAAGTTTATCCTCCCGATCTGATCTTGCTCGATGTTCAAATGCCAGGAATTGACGGCTTTGAAACCTGCCAACGTCTGAAGGCAGATCCCACCACAGCCAGCATTCCGATCATTTTTATGACTGCTCTCTCCGATGCCGATAGTAAGGAGAAAGGATTTGACTTGGGTGCTGTGGACTACATCACCAAACCCTTTCAAGAAAAGGAGATGCTAGCACGGGTGAAAACTCATTTGCAGCTACGGCAGTTAACTAAAAATCTGGAACAGAGTGTAGCTGAGAAAACGGCTGATTTAGAAGCAGCACTTACACAACTGCAACAGTCTCAGTGTCACTTAGTCCACACCGAAAAGATGTCGGCTTTGGGCAATTTAGTGGCGGGTGTCGCTCACGAGATTAATAACCCGCTTGGCTTTATTGCTGGAAATCTGAAACCCGCTCAGGACTATATTAAAGACCTCTTTCAACTGCTCGCTCTCTACCAAAAAGAACTCCCTTATCCAAGTGCCACGCTACAGGCATTCGTGGACGAAATAGACTTGGAATATTTACAAGAGGATTTACCCAAGTTAATCGATTCGATGGAAGAAGGAGTCGATCGCATTCGCACAATCAGCACCAGTCTAAGAACCTTCTCGCGTTCGGATTGCGAGCTCCCAATTTCTTGCAATATCCACGACGGCATTGACAGCACGCTGTTGATTCTCAAGCATCGCCTCAAAGCCAACGAATGTCGCCCGGAAATTCAAGTCATCACAGACTATGGCGATCTGCCACAGGTAGAATGCTTTGCGGGACAGTTGAATCAGGTATTTATGAATGTGCTGGCAAATGCGATCGATGCCCTTGAGGAATCAAATAAAGGACGAAGTTTTGCTCAGATCAAAGCCAAACCCAACCTGATTACTGTCAAGACGCAATTGTCGGAATCTCAGGCAGTGATCCGAATTCAGGATAATGGAATTGGCATGACGGATGCGGTGAAGCCAAAAATCTTTGAGTATCTGTTTACCACCAAAGGCGTGGGGCAAGGAACAGGCCTAGGATTGGCGATCGCTCATCAAATCGTAGTCCAGAAA
>NZ_JAUBQR010000031.1:16743-40981 GCF_036701385.1 Microcoleus sp. Pol12B4
ATCTGTTTACCACCAAAGGCGTGGGGCAAGGAACAGGCCTAGGATTGGCGATCGCTCATCAAATCGTAGTCCAGAAACACTCTGGAACTCTAGAAGTCACCTCAACTTTAGGTCAAGGTACAGAGTTTGTGATTTCAATTCCGCTGAAGGCGAGCGCTGTAAAAGACATTCAGGCAAGGATCTGCGTTGACGCAGCATAACAAATCGTTGCAGCGGCAGCATAAAGATGATTGATAGCGCCCCTTCAAACCATCCAAACTATTGATATAGTAGTACGCGGTGCAAAAAACGATAAACCATGACAGCCACAAATCTCGTCAATAAATTTGAGTACAAACCTCTATACAAACCAAATCAATTAATTTGCGGAACGGGGCAAACAGCCATTGTCAGTGGCTGGACAGTTAAAAGTGCGATCGGCAAAAAATTACAACCCAATGAATTTGCTGTCATCGGACAACTATACTCTCCTACTCGCGGCATCAACTTCTTAATTAGAAACTTGCTGTGCAATCCCCACGTCCGCTTTTTAGTAATTCTCAACGCTACCAAAGAAGACCGCAACTCCGGTGCCGCAGCGTGCTTGATTGACTTTTTTCGCAACGGCTTTGAAGCCGGCAAAAGCGATACTGGTAGAGATTGCTGGTTAATTAAATCTTCAATATTTGGCTACATTGATATTGAAATAGCAGCAGAAGCCTTAGAACTATTGCGTGATTCAATAGAATGGAAAGAAGCAATAGATATAGCAGAAACAGTGACTATTGTCAAGTCTTTTTCCGAAAAAGCAGTGGTTGAACCTTGGGGAGAAACCGTAACTTTTCCATTAGTCGAAATCGTCCCGACTGTACTCCCCGGCCAGAAATACGGACACAGAATCGAAGGCAAAACTATCGCCGAAACTTGGGTAAAAATTATCCACCGAATTAAGACCACCGGAACCCTACGACCCACTGGTTACGACGGACAGTGGCAAGAATTAATTGACTTAATGGCAGTGATTACAGATGAACCTGCGGAGTTCTATTTTCCAGAACCGAATTACTTACCAATAGACCGTGATTTCCTCGAACAGTACAAGCCGCAAATGCTGGAAGATGCCCCCTATAACGAAGGCATTAAATATACCTACGCACAGCGGATGCGGTCGTGGTTTGGATGCGATCAAATTGAAGAAGTTATTGCTAAACTAATTAAGGAAATTGACGCGGCAAGTGCTGTAATTAGTCTGTGGGATGCCGGCGGAAATATCAACAGAAGACCTGACGGTTCCTCGGATCACCAACACAGCGGTAGCCCTTGTTTGAATCACATTTGGGTCCGAGTTGTGGATGAGGAAATATCGCTAACTGCAACTCTCCGCAGTAACGATATGTTTGCGGCGTGGCCGGCCAATGCAATGGGTTTGCGGGCTTTGCAGCAGCACATTCGAGATGAAATTGCTAGGCGTTCCGATTATAATTTGACGATGGGCCCGTTAGTAACGCTGAGTCAATCGGCTCACTTGTATGACGATACCTTTGAAAATGCCGATCGACTAATTCAAACCCAATATGCTAAAATCTGCGAAGATCGAGACTTTTTCGATGCAGCAGGCAATTTTTTAGTTGAAGTAGCCGACAATCAAATAGTGGTCACGCAAACCACCCCCGGCAGCGGCGAAGTTGTCACCTGTTATTCTGGAAAAAACCCTCTCAAGTTAGTGCGAGAAATTTGTGCGGCTTCCCCTGCCATCAAAGGCGAGCATATTGGTTATTTGGGAATAGAATTGCAAAAGGCGGCCGAGTGTCTGAAAACGAGCGAGCAATACATTCAGGATCGAAGATGAATTTAGAAGAAGACAGACCGAGTTGGGACGAATATTTCTTAATGTTGGCAAAATTGGCTGCTACTCGATCGACTTGTCTGGCTTTTCCTGTAGGTGCGGTGATAACTAAAAACAGGCAAGTTTTAGCAACGGGTTACAATGGTTCGCCGTCAGGCTCGGCACACTGTACTACTCAAGGCTTCTGCTATCCGGGTTTGAGTAGTTGCGACGCCAGCAAAACTTTGCCCTCAAGGGCGGTTCACGCGGAAGCAAATGCGATCGCCAAAGCTGCTAAACACGGTATATCTACTGCTGGCGCCAGTATTTACGTCACTTTAGAACCCTGCATCTATTGTTTGAAATTAGTCATTGCGGCTGGAATTAGAGAAGTGTTTTACGAAACGACTTTTAACAGCGGAGAAAAAGCTGCTTTGAGAGATACTTTTATCAGTGAAGGTATTGTTGAGTTAAAACAAATTCAGTTATCTGAAGATACAGCACAAAAGGCGGCTTTGTTTTTATTGCATCCTACATCTGTGGCCAAAAAATTAGTATAGGATCAATCCTCCACGTGGTTGTCGCAGCCAGAGGAAATAACTGTGCTATGTTCCTATAAATGATATTTATTTGCTGGAAATTTGTAAGGATACGGCACTGCCGTATCCTAAATACCGCGTAATACAAAGGATATTTATTTTACGTCTTGCAAAGACACAGCACTGCCATGCCTTTACAACAAATAGAAATGGCAATTAACCAAAAGGCGGCCTGACAAATTGTGAATACCGTGTAGTTCAATCAATCAAATTCATTCACCACTTGCAAATACTCGATCGCCGCATCTATCCTCGAAGAATACTTAAAAGCAAACTGATCGAACCAATATCCCTCATCGGAATTTTTATCCAACTTTTTCAGCCAAACCTGAGCTTGCCTAACTTTCTGTCTGTGCGTTTGTACGTCCAACTGCAGCCCCGCGACTTTTTCTGCTGCTGGCAGCGGTTCCAGTGAAGCTACTTCCTGAGCTTGATTTTGCGCTTCGTGCTCAGCCTTAAGCGGTTCCACTGCTGCTACTTCCTGAGCTTTATTTTGCGCTTTGTACTCAGCCTTAATTTGAGCTAAATCCTTATCCAAAGAACCGGCATACAAATTTAGCTCTGATGTTTTAAATGTTTGATTTGACGGTACTGCTGCTTGTGGCACAGGCGCTTGTGCTTGCACCGGTGTCTGATTTTTCAACTCAGCATTTTTTTGAGATGCTTGATACTCTGCCTTAAGTTCACCTAACAGACGCTCGATCGATTCCATAACTGTAAACCCCCTAAAAAATGCTGCTGGGCTAACTGGCCCCAATATAATCACGGAAACTTCGCCCGCCTCGCCTCCTTAATCAGTTATTGCATTCAGCAATACCTCTGTCAGGGTCATTCCTTCAATATCATCCATCGTGACAGTATCAACGATATCGAATTTAGCCCCAGCGCTTTGCAGTTCGTCATCCAATATCTTGAGAAACTTAGTAGCTTCCGGCGCATTCCCTACTTGAATGAAAGAAATCGCCAACTCTTCATCTCGATCGAGCTTCCGAGAAGCCTCTATAATAGTTTTCATCACTTCTTTGCGATCGTCCGGTTCCCCGTCCGTCACCACTAATATTGTTTCCCCATTTTGCTTGGTATTACCGGATGCTTTGCGATTAAAATAACTGTTCAGAGCGTCTTGCAGAACAGCAGCTAAATTCGTAGTTCCCGAAGGTTCGTTTTCTTGAAAAATTTGCACTACTTTAGCTGATGTTACGTTGTCATAGCGCTTGAAACGACCGGAAAACAAATAAACTGTTATGCCATCAGGATCTAGTTCTTCGCATTTATTAGCTAATGCGATTGTCGATTCTTGCATGAGCGCCCACCGACTTTTGCCGCCCATCTGGTCTTTTGTGTACATACTGCCGCTTTTGTCAATGATTATCGTATAATCGCGATTCTGAAGCATAAGATTTTTCCTGTTAATTAAGTTTTTCCCAAAAATATCAAAACCAGCGAGCAGAAGCTGTTGAGCTTTAGTTGCTCGCTGCGTTTTTTAGTTGATTTGCGATCGCAAATACCGGAATCTAAGCTGCAACTAAAGCATCTTTAAGTGGCTTCCAGCTAAAAGCTCGATCGCCCCCCATCTCAACTGCTATTTTAACTCGCGGTTCTAACGTCGGCAAAACAGTCAAATACTCAATCTCTTGACTCGACAAAATCTGCCCTTCAATAATCCACAGCACCAGTCCTTTTGCTTTCGGCGGCAAATTGTCTAATTGAGTTTTCAACATCGGCGGCACGTAGTACGTATAACCAACCGACCCTTCATTGCCAGTAGTTTTCTTGCCCAAATGCGGCGGTCGTACCCCATGAACCCCCGTTAAATACATCGCCAAATCGCCCAAACCCCGCGCCGAAATCGTGTACCCACCGTAGCCCGCAGCCCTCAGCCTGCGGAGGTATCGCCCCTCAAATCCTCCCTCTAAAGGAACGTACAGGGCCAGCGACCCCAACTTTTCCAAATCCCGAATCAGATCAGATCCCGTCGTAATCAGTCCCATAAATTTGTGTTTCCTGCTGTATCAAAATTTGGTCAATCGCTGCTTGCGAGCTGGAAATATTATAAATCCTAAAGTTGAGGCGAAAAATTCTCATTGCGCCCTTGACAAACGGCAAACACTTCATGTACTATTGTGAATTGTCGCCGTAAGGGATACTGAGTAGTTTGCTGCTCAAGTCCTGGCACAAACAAGCAAGACCGAGAAAAAACTCGGAGATAGAGTCGGTAAAAAGCCGCGAATCTCAACCCTTGCAAGACTTCCACAAGCTCGCTCCCAAATTTAAAACTCAAATTTTAAACACCGAGGAAGGCTGTTGGTTGATAACAGTTAATTGCAGGAACACTGAAATAAATGTTTCTGCACAAGAGCAAGCGGATTGACGTAACTTTCGCAATCCGAAACCTCTTGCGTAAATAAAAGGAAAAAAATCCGTGTCTGTAGGCATTCTTGGCACTAAACTAGGCATGACTCAAGTGTTTGACGACCAAGGGAGAGCAATCCCTGTCACCGTCATACAAGCAGGGCCTTGTACAGTAACTCAAATCAAAACAAAACAAACTGACGGCTACGGTGCCGTTCAAGTTGGATACAACGAAGTCAAACCAAAGGCTCTCAACAAGCCAGAACTAGGACACCTTGCCAAGTCGGGGGCGAATCCACTGCGCCACTTGCAGGAATACCGATTGGAAGACACCAGTTCATTTGAATTAGGTCAACAACTAAAAGCAGATACCTTTACACCGGGACAAATAGTAGATGTCATCGGTACAAGCATCGGTAAAGGTTTTGCAGGTTTTCAAAAGCGCCACAACTTTAAACGAGGCCCGATGTCTCACGGTTCCAAGAACCACCGCGAACCTGGATCGATCGGACCTGGAACTACTCCCGGTCGCGTTTATCCTGGGAAAAGAATGGCAGGACGTATGGGCAACGTTCAAGTCACCGTCCGCAAACTAACAATTGTCCGGGTAGATACAGAGCAGAATTTGCTGCTAATTAAGGGAGCAGTTCCCGGCAAAGCTGGCGCCTTAGTCAATGTTGTGCCTGAGAAAAAAGTAGGACGTTAGTCAGTAGTCATTAGTCAGTAGTCAGCAGTCAGTAGATAGTGGTTGGCCATTAGTAGCAAGCAATAACTAAGAACTAAAAGCTGAAAACTAAGACCTGAAAACTAAGACCTGAGAACAGACAACAGACGACAGACGAAAGACAGCAGACAACTAACAACAGACAACTAACAACAGACAAAGGACAAAAGATATGGTTAATTGTGTAGTCCGAAATTGGCAAGGCGAAGAAGTTGGAGAAACAACTTTAGAACTGCGCGTAGCCAAAGAAGAAAATGCGTCTCACATTGTTCACAGAGCATTGACGCGGCAACTGAATAACGCTCGTCAAGGAAATGCTTGCACCAAAACTCGATCGGAAGTCAGAGGCGGTGGCCGCAAACCCTGGCGTCAAAAAGGCACCGGCCGAGCCAGAGCAGGTTCTATCCGTTCTCCGCTGTGGCGGGGCGGCGGCGTCATCTTCGGCCCAAAACCGAGAGACTTTGAAGTCAAAATGAACAAAAAGGAACGCCGTCTCGCTTTGCGGACAGCATTCCAAAGTCGCACCGAAGACATCATTGTGGTTGAAGAATTTGCAGAGCAATTTCCGAGACCGAAAAGCAAAGAATTGCTGAGTGCGATCGCCCGCTGGGGCATCGAGCCCGATACAAAAGTTCTGTTAATCTTGCCAGAACCGCAACCAAACGTCTACTTATCAGGACGCAACATCGAATTAGTAAACGTCATCTTGGCAACTTCCCTGAATGTTTACGACGTTCTCGCGGCTGACAAAATTATCGTCACATCTACAGCCATAGCTAAAATTCAGGAGATTTACGGTGAGTAAAATCGACCCCCGCGACTACGCAGATTTGATCCAGCGTCCGATTCTCACCGAGAAAGCTACCCGAATGATGGAATTAAATCAATTCACATTCGATGTAGCCCCCAAAGCGACAAAGCCTCAAATCAAAGCTGCAATCGAAGAACTATTTAAGGTCAAAGTCATCGGCGTCAACACCCAAAACCCGCCGCGTAAAAAGCGTAGAGTTGGCAAATTCGTCGGCTTTAAACCTTGTTACAAGCGAGCAACCGTAACTCTGACCGACGGAGACTCGATCCGCAAACTCCTATTCCCAGAAGTTTAGCCAATTTTGGATTTTAGATTTTAGATTTTAGATTGCGGTTAACTGGTGCAAATACCAAACCCAGAAAGTTACCAAGTTAACTGATAATCCCAAATCTAAAATCCAAAACCGTCAAGTCCTTGCATCCCAAATCTAAAATCTAAAATCTAAAATCGATTATGGGCATCCGTTCTTACCGACCTTATACCTCCAGCACCCGAGAACAAACCGTATCGGATTTTGCTGAAATTACCAAATCAGAACCAGAAAAGTCTCTAACCAGCAATAAGCACACCAAACAAGGCCGCAACAACCGAGGCGTCATCACCTGTCGCCACCGGGGAGGCGGTCACAAACGGTTGTATAGAGACATCGACTTCCGCCGCGACAAACACAGCATTCCCGCTACCGTCAAGGCGATCGAATATGACCCCAATCGCAACGCCCGCATCGCCCTCCTGTTCTACAAAGACGGCGAAAAACGGTATATCCTGCACCCGCTCAACTTAAACGTCGGTACAGTAATTGTCTCAGGTCCAGACGCGCCGATCGAGATCGGTAACGCCCTCCCCCTGAAGAACATTCCCCTCGGTACCAGCATCCACAACGTCGAGCTAGTACCTGGAAAAGGCGGACAAATCGTTCGCTCAGCCGGATCGAGCGCTCAGCTAATGGCAAAAGAAGGTAGCTACGTCACCCTCAAACTGCCATCCGGCGAACAGCGCAAAGTCCGCGCCGACTGCTATGCCACTATCGGTCAAGTCGGCAACACAGACGCCAGAAACATCAGCCTCGGCAAAGCAGGTCGCACCCGTTGGAAAGGTCGCAGACCCACCGTTCGCGGTAGCGTCATGAACCCGGTAGACCACCCGCACGGCGGCGGCGAAGGCAGAGCTCCTATTGGACGTCCGGGGCCTGTCACTCCTTGGGGTAAACCAGCATTGGGTGCAAAAACTCGACGCAAAAACAAGCGCAGCGACGCTTTAATCGTCCGGCGCCGCCGCAAATCTTCCAAGCGCGGCAAGGGTGGCAGACAAAGTTAGTCATCAGTCAGGAATCTTCAGTCGGCTGTTGTTAACTGCTAACTACTGACTGAGGACTGATGACCAATGACTGCTGAATCATGCCTAATGACTCCTGAATAACTAAAAAAATCATGTCTCGATCTCTAAAAAAAGGCCCTTTTGTCGCAGATAATCTGATGACAAAAATCGAAAAACTCAACGCCGCCGGCCAAAAACAAGTAATTAAAACTTGGTCGCGATCTTCTACAATCCTGCCCCAAATGGTAGGCCACACGATCGCCGTTCACAACGGTAGACAGCACGTACCCGTCTACCTCACAGACCAAATGGTAGGCCACAAACTCGGAGAATTTTCCCCCACTCGCACCTTTAGAGGTCACGCGAAAAGTGGTGATAAAAAGGCAAAAAGATAGCCGAATTAGGTGATAGGTAATAGGTAGTCGGATCAACTTTTTCCCAATTACCAATTACCTCTTTCCCAATTACCAATTACCAATTACCCAAATCGAAATGGTTATAGATACCACATCCGAAATTAAGGCGATCGCCCGTTACATCCGGACATCCCCCTTCAAAGTGCGCCGAGTCCTCGACCAAATTCGTGGCAAAAGCTACCAAGAAGCGCTGATTTTACTCGAATTCATGCCCTACCGCGCCTGCGAACCAATCGTCAAGGTTTTGCGATCGGCAGTAGCCAACGCCGAGCACAACGCAGGATTGGATAAATCCAAGCTAGTAGTGTCTCAAGCTTACGCAGACCAAGGCCCAGTCCTCAAACGCTTTAGACCCCGCGCTCAAGGTCGTGCCTACCAAATCCGCAAGCCAACCTGTCACATTACCGTAGTAGTAGCTCCGATCCTAGAAAACTAAACCAGGGAAAAACGTAATAGGTAATAAACAGCTTAAAGTTGAAAAAAATGGGTAATCACCAATTACCAATTACCAATTACCAAATACCAATTAACTCATCAACTATTATGGGCCAAAAAATACATCCAATTGGTTTTCGCCTCGGCATTACCCAAGAGCACCGCTCTCGCTGGTTTGCTGATCCCAAAAACTATCCAGAACTCTTGCAAGAAGACTATAAAATTCGCAAGTACGTTCGTAAAACGCTCAGCAATGCTGGCATTTCTTCGGTCAAAATTGAGCGGAAAGCCGATCAAATCGACCTAGAAGTGTTCACCGCCAGACCAGGTGTTGTCGTAGGCCGCGGCGGAGCAGGCATCGAAACCTTGCGCGTCGGTTTGCAGCAGCAACTCGGTAGCAACCGCCAAATCCGCATCAACGTCGTCGAAGTCCAGCGAGTAGACGCCGATGCCACACTGATCGCGGAATACATCGCTCAGCAACTAGAACGGCGTGTATCCTTCCGCCGAGTAGTCCGCCAAGCAATCACCCGCGCCCAAAAAGTCGGCATCCAAGGCATCAAAATTCAAGTCAGCGGACGCCTCAACGGCGCAGAAATCGCTCGTACCGAATGGACGCGGGAAGGAAGAGTTCCGTTGCACACACTGCGGGCAGACATCGACTACTCCTACTGCACTGCTCAAACCATCTACGGTATTCTCGGCATTAAAGTTTGGGTTTTCAAAGGCGAAATTATTCCCGGACAGGAACAGGAGGCTGCACCAAATGCTGCAGTACCCCGCACCAAACAAAAGCGCCGCCGCCAGAATTTTGAAGATCGATCGAACGAAGGCTAGCTAATTGTTAACTGTTAGTTGTCATTTGTTAAGTGTGAGTTGTTCCAAACCAATTAGCAATTAGCAATCACCAATTACCAATTACCAATTACCAATTACCCAACTCCCTTTCGCCATGTTAAGCCCTAAAAGAACTAAATTCCGCAAACAACAGCGCGGGCGAATGAGCGGTATTGCCACCCGCGGCAATACAGTTAGCTTTGGCGACTTCGCGCTCCAAGCCGTCGAACCCGCCTGGATTACTTCCCGCCAAATAGAAGCCGGACGCCGCGCCATGACCCGTTATATCCGCCGGGGCGGCAAAATCTGGATTCGCATTTTTCCCGACAAACCAGTCACCCAGCGCGCAGCCGAAACCCGGATGGGTTCTGGTAAAGGCGCACCAGAGTTTTGGGTGGCCGTGGTCAAACCGGGCCGGGTAATGTTTGAAATTGGCGGCGTAAGTGAAGAAATTGCCCGCGAAGCAATGCGTTTGGCATCTTTCAAATTACCAATTAAAACCAAGTTCATCACTCGCGAAGAAGACCAGTCATAGCGAAGAGCGAAGGTAGAATTAGGTCTGCATTAATCAGCATTTTAAACGGCTACAGCAATTTAAAATCTGGCTTTCATAACTTTTCTTTCCTTCGACCTTCAGCCTAAGAGACACTTCTGTCTTCTGTCATACCGCTCGCTAACGAGAAAGCACACAATTATGTCTTTGACCAAGATTAAAGAAGCTAGAGAATTAAGCGATGCTGCTGTAGCAGAGCAAATTTTAGCCGTCAAACGCCAACTAATGGAATTGCGGCTCCAGCAAGCTACCGGCCGCATGGAAAAGCCTCACCTGTTCAAGCACGCCAAACATCGGCTAGCTCAATTGATGACAGTTGAACGCGAGCGCCAAATCATTGCTGAGAAAGAAGCTGCGGCAGCAAAATTAGCTGCATCTAAACAGGTAGCACAGCCTGCTCCCACCGCAGCAGCCGAGCCGACCATCGCACAGTAGCTAAAAAAAAGTCAATTGCACAACAAGAATAGGTAGCTATGGCAATTAAAGAACGAGTTGGCGTAGTAGTCAGCGACAAGATGGATAAAACCGTCGTGGTAGCAATCGAAAACCGCTCCTCCCACACCAAATACGGCAAAATCGTAGTCCGCACAAAGCGCTACAAAGCTCATGACGAAGAAAATCAGTGCAAATCGGGCGATCGTGTCCGCATCACTGAAACTCGCCCCCTGAGCAAAACCAAACGCTGGACGGTTGCTGAGATTTTTGGGACAAAAAACGGCTAACAGTTAATTGCCACATCGCGATCTCCCGATCGAAAATTAACAATCAACTAGCAGTCAAAAGTCAACAGTCAACAGTTAACACTCAATAGTTAACACTCAACAATCACCATGATTCAACCCCAGACATACCTCAATGTCGCCGACAATAGCGGAGCCCGCAAACTGATGTGCATCCGCGTATTGGGAGGCGGCAACCGTCGCTACGGCGGAGTCGGCGATGTCATCATTGCCGTCGTCAAAGATGCCATCCCCAATATGGCAGTCAAAAAATCAGATGTCGTTCGGGCAGTCATTGTCAGAACTAGAAAAGGTCTGCGCCGCGACAGTGGCATGAGCATTCGTTTTGACGATAACGCCGCCGTTATTATCAACGTAGACGGCAACCCCAAAGGCACTCGCGTCTTCGGTCCCGTCGCCCGCGAATTGCGCGACAAAAACTTTACTAAAATCGTTTCCTTAGCCCCGGAGGTACTTTAAAATGTACGGAAAAAAGGGTAAACCAACTAGCGAACCGCAGCGCTACAGAATGCACGTCAAAGCAGGCGACACCGTGCAAATAATTACTGGCAAAGAGAAAGGAAAAGTCGGAGAAATCTTAAAGACATATCCTAAAGTCAGCAAAGTAGTTGTTAAAGGTGTAAACATCAGAACCAAGCACGTCAAGCCCCAGCAAGAGGGAGAGTCAGGGAAAATACTCACGTTTGAGGCTCCCATTCACAGCTCAAATGTCATGCACTATTCCGAAAAAGAAAAAATAGCTAGCCGCGTTTGCTATACATTTAGCGAAGATGGCCGGAAACTGCGACAGCTCAAAAAAACTGGAGAAATCCTCGATAATTAGTCATTAGTCATTAGTCATTAACAGACAACGGACAACTATCAACTGACAAAGAACAATTCCCTGACCAAGCCCAGGGACAGTTAACGAAACACAAAAACTATGCCGGACAAACTCAAGGTTCTTTATCAAGGAAAAATCGTTCCCACACTGATGGATCAGTTTAAATATACTAATATCCATCAGGTTCCCAAACTCGTCAAAGTCACAGTGAACCGCGGTTTGGGAGAAGCATCTCAAAACGCTAAGGCGCTGGATTCGTCGATCAACGAAATTGGCATCATTACCGGGCAAAAACCAGTGGTGACGCGGGCGAAAAAAGCGATCGCAGGCTTCAAAATCCGCAAAGGAGTACCCGTAGGCGTTATGGTGACGCTGCGCGGCGATCGGATGTACGATTTTCTCGATCGGCTGATCAACCTAGCACTCCCCCGAATCCGCGACTTCCGCGGCATCAGCCCCAAAAGCTTCGACGGTCGCGGCAACTACAGCTTGGGTCTGAGAGAACAGCTAATTTTTCCAGAAATAGAATATGACCGCATCGATCAAATTCGAGGCATGGACATTTCAATTATCACCACAGCAAACACCGACGAAGAAGGACGCGCCTTGCTTAAAGAAATGGGAATGCCGTTCCGGGACAACTAAGCACTAGAGTAAGAAGCAAAAGATGGCAGCTAACGATACCATAGCAGATATGTTGACGCGCATTCGCAATTCTTGCATGGCGCGCCACCAAACAACGCAAATTCCAGCTACAAAAATGACCCGCAGCATCGCCCAAGTCCTCAAAAGTGAAGGCTTCATCGGCGAATTTGAAGAAGCAGAAGAAGGGGTCAAGCGACATTTAGTGCTTTCTCTAAAGTACAAAGGTAAAACTCGCAAGCCCATTATCACGGCACTCAAGCGCGTCAGCAAACCAGGACTGCGCGTTTACTCGAACCGTAAAGAATTGCCCAGAGTATTAGGCGGAATTGGCATAGCCATTATTTCTACCTCCAGCGGCATTATGACGGATAGAGAAGCTCGACGCCAAGGTTTGGGCGGTGAAGTGCTTTGTTATGTTTGGTAGTCATTAGTCATTAGTCATTAGTCACTGGTCGTTGGCAACAGACTCAAAAATCAATCACTAAGGACTAATAACTAAGCACTAATAATCAAGGACTAATAACTAAAAACAAAGGACAAAAAACTATGTCGCGAATTGGCAAGCGTCCGATTAGCATTCCCAATAAAGTCACCATCACCCTAGACGGTCAAAAAGTAGCCGTCAAAGGCCCTAAAGGTGAACTTTCTCGAGTAATCCCAGCCGAAATCCTCATGGGAATTGAAGGCGAAACTTTACTCGTTACCCGCCGAGACGAATCTCGCGTCGCCAGACAACTGCACGGCTTGTGCCGCACCCTAGTCGCCAACATGGTCGAAGGTGTATCCCAAGGTTTTCAGCGGCGTCTCGAAATTATCGGCACAGGTTATCGGGCACAGGTTCAAGGACGGAACCTGATTTTGAACGTCGGTTACAGCAAACCCGTTGAGATGCCCCCTCCAGAAGGCATCACAATGGCAGTTGAAGGCAACACCAACGTCATTGTCTCCGGCATTGACAAAGAACTCGTAGGCAATACAGCAGCCCGCATCCGCGCGGTGCGTCCGCCCGAAGTCTATAAGGGCAAAGGCATTCGCTACAGCGGCGAAGTCGTCCGGCGCAAAGCTGGTAAAACAGGCAAAACAGGTAAGAAGTAACAATGAAGCTTACTCGCAAAGAATCAGTCCAGCGCAGACACCGCCGCGTTCGGCGCAAGGTGTTCGGCACCGCCGAACGTCCCAGACTAGCGGTATTTCGCTCAGAGCAGCACATCTACGCTCAAGTAATCGACGATACAGCCCAGCACACTTTGGCCGCTGCGTCAACCCTCGATCCCGAATTGAAGTCAACTCTCAGTTCTGGCGGCAACTGCTCCGCGAGCGTGCAAGTCGGTCAGTTGATTGCCAAACGCTGTTCCAGCGCTGGCATAGTCAAAGTCGTATTCGATCGGGGAGGCAACCTCTATCACGGTCGTGTCAAAGCCCTCGCAGAAGCAGCTCGCGAAGCGGGGTTAGACTTCTAGAGGGGGTAATGGGTAGCGGGTAATGAGTAATTAAAAAGTAAAAAGTCAAAAGTTGAAAGTTAAAAGGCAAAATCCAGATTTCTTCTATTTTTACTTTTTACTCAAACAATTACCACTTGCCGATCGCCTTTCACCAATTACTAATTCCCACAGGACAAAACTATGGCAGAACAAAAAGAACAGCGCAACAAGAAAAAAAGCAGCAGTAACAAAACACGCGAAAAAGAATCCGAATGGCAAGAACGGGTCGTTCAGATCCGGCGCGTTACTAAAGTAGTCAAAGGTGGTAAAAAACTTAGCTTCCGCGCCATAGTCATTATCGGCAACGAACGCGGTCAAGTTGGAGTAGGAGTCGGCAAAGCTAGCGACGTAATTGGTGCAGTAAAAAAAGGCGTCGCTGACGGCAAAAAGCACCTAATTGAAGTTCCCCTCACCAAATCTAACTCCATCCCTCACCCCATCAACGGTGACGGTGGCGGAGCTAAAGTCATGATGCGGCCCGCCGCTCCGGGAACAGGGGTAATTGCAGGGGGAGCAGTGCGAACTGTTCTCGAACTAGCAGGAGTCCGCAATATCTTAGCCAAACAGCTAGGTTCCGGAAATCCCTTAAACAACGCCCGAGCCGCAGTCAATGCCCTCTCCACCCTCCGCACCTTGTCCGAAGTTGCTCAAGAGCGCGGAATTCCAGTAGAAAATCTCTACGGTTAGGGCACGCGAGAATGGGAAACTGTAAGTTTTGAGTGTTAAGTGCTTGCGGTGAAAATAAAAAAAATCCGCAACTTAAAACTCACGCACTCAAAACTACTGCGTACCCCCTCTCTAAATACCAATTACCAATTACCAATTACTAAAACTATGAGATTGCAAGACGCCCGACCCAAAGCAGGCTCCCAAAAGCGCCCCCGACGCTTGGGCAGAGGTATTTCTGCCGGTCAAGGCGCTAGCTCCGGCAAAGGGATGCGCGGTCAAAAATCTAGAGCAGGTAGCGGCACTAGACCCGGTTTTGAAGGAGGTCAAAATCCTCTCTACCGCCGTCTCCCCAAGTTGAAAAGCTTCCCTCTAGTGAACCGGAAAGAGTACACTACCATTAATGTAAGTAAATTAGCATCGCTGCCAGCAAACACAGAAGTTACTCTTACCTCTTTGATGCAAGCGAAAATTGTCAATACTGACAACGGGCCGCTGAAAATCTTAGGAGATGGCGAACTGAATGTACCTTTGCAAGTGCGCGCCTCGGCTTTTACCGCAGGTGCTCGCACCAAAATTGAAGCTGCAGGCGGAAGTTGCGAATTAGTTGCGTGAAGATTTGGGGTTTGAGAGTTTGTCCAAATCTCAAATCCTCAAGCTTGCTATCAGAAAATGATTTAGTCGAAAATCCCAAATCTAAAATCCAAAATCGTAACTATGGACGTTAGTAGAGAAAAAGCGCCAACTGCACAAGAGACGTTCATGCAGATGGCTCAAGCTGCTGGTTTACGAGGCCGCATCCTCGTAACCCTTGGCTTACTGATTTTAGTACGCCTGGGTGTCCACTTGCCAGTCCCCGGCATCGATCGAGTCGCCTTTGCCCAAAACGTCCAAAATAGCCCTTTAATTGGCTTTCTGGATTTGTTTTCAGGAGGCGGCTTGTCAGCTTTGGGGATTTTCGCGTTGGGGATTTTGCCCTACATTAATGCTTCAATTATTGTGCAACTTCTAACTGCGGCTCTGCCAAGCTTAGAAGACTTGCAGAAAAATGAAGGAGAAGCAGGGCGGCGCAAGATTTCTCAAATTACTCGCTACGTTTCTTTGGGCTGGGCAATTCTTCAAAGTATTGGCATTGCGATTTGGGTCAGCCCTTTTGCTCAATCTCCATCGCCTTTATTCATAGCACAAACTGCTTTGGCTTTGACGGCAGGGTCAATGTTTGTAATGTGGATATCGGAAGTGGTGACGGAACGAGGTATCGGGAACGGAGCGTCGCTACTGATTTTTATCAATATTGTGTCGGTATTGCCGCGCTCTTTGGGACAAACTTTTGAATTGGCTCAAAGTGGGGACACGCAAGTTGTCGGCCGTGTAGTAGTTCTGCTGCTGGTCTTTTTGGTGACGATTGTGGGGATTGTTTTTGTTCAGGAAGGTACTCGCCGCATTCCGATTATTTCGGCCCGCCGCCAAGTCGGCCGCAAAGTTTATCGGGAGAGCCGGAGCTATCTGCCCCTGCGCTTGAATCAAGGCGGAGTGATGCCGATTATTTTTGCATCTTCGGTTTTGATTGTGCCTTCTTTCCTCGCTCAGTCTCTCAATAACCAGTTTTTGGTTCAAGTTGCTAATGTTTTGAGTCCGAACGGGCCGGCGCCTTGGGCTTACGCGCTGTTTTATCTGACTTTGATTCTGTTCTTCAGCTATTTCTACGCTTCGTTGATTGTCAACCCCGTAGATATGTCTCAGAACTTGAAGAAAATGGGCGCCAGCATTCCTGGAATTCGTCCGGGTCAGAAAACCAGCGATTATGTGGAGAAGGTTTTGAACCGTTTGACTTTCTTGGGAGCGATATTTCTCGGTCTGGTGGCCATTGTACCAACTGCTGTAGAAAGCGCGATCGGAGTGCAAACTTTTAGAGGTTTTGGCGCAACTTCCCTACTGATTTTAGTAGGTGTCGCGATCGAAACTGCTAAGCAAATTCAAACTTACGTCATCTCCCAGCGATATGAAGGAATGGTGAAGTAATCGCAATGCAATTGATTTTTATGGGGCCTCCAGGGGCAGGAAAGGGAACTCAGGCTCAGCTCTTAGCAGCTCTCTGGAAAATACCCCACATTTCTACAGGTGACATCCTACGCGCCTGCGTAGTTGCCAAAACTGACTTGGGTCAAAAGGCACAATCCTACATGGATCGGGGAGAGTTGGTTCCTGACGAGTTATTGATGGATATCGTGCAAGAACGTATGAATCAGCCAGATGCTCGTGCTGGCTGGATTCTCGACGGCTTTCCCCGCACAGTCGCGCAGGCAGCTTTTTTTGACAAACTGCTCTGCGATGTTGAAGGAAGTACGTCGGGAAAGGACTGCGCTCTCAGAGCTGTCAATTTGGACGTTCCTGACAATGTTTTGGTGGCTCGCCTGTTGTCGCGGGGGCGTCAGGATGATAATGAGGAGACAATCCGCCGCCGATTGCAAGTTTATCGCGAGCAAACTGAGCCTTTGATTGATTTTTACAGCGGCCGCCAACAGTTAGTTGCGGTTGATGGCGATCGAGCGATGGAATTAGTGACAGCAGAACTGCAACAAGTTCTCTCAGGCGACTCTTGAACCCTCGCAATACAGCTTGTTACTCGCAAGCTTTTGCTAAGATATGTTAACTAGGAGCTTTTTGTGCTATCAGGTTTTGTGAGGGTTGCTAGAGACCGGATTGAACTCGATACTAATTGCCACAACTTTACTCAAGTAAAGCTAAAGCAAGCGGTTAGTTGAGTCAAGAAGTCGATCGAGTCGCCCGAATTCTGGCCCCGCTTCCCGTTTCACTCCTACCAGTAAATAGGTGTTGAGGTAAACAGCGGGACACTCCTAGTTAATCAAATGTAGAGTTGAGGTAAATACCAAATTGTCTAAGCAAGATTTAATTGAAATGGAAGGGACCGTGACGGAATCCCTGCCTAATGCGATGTTTCGCGTTGACCTAGATAATGGGTTTAACGTGCTAGCTCACATTTCCGGCAAGATCCGCCGCAACTACATCAAAATTCTGCCTGGCGATCGCGTCAAAGTCGAATTGACTCCCTACGACTTGACCAAAGGCAGGATTACTTATCGCCTTCGGAAAAAATAGGCTTAGATAAAACTTTCTAAAAACTAATTCTAAGTTTAATTTAGAGAGAATTTGGTAAAAAGCTTCAAATTTATGCTATAATGCTACGTTTGTAGTGTTGCCGAGAAGGGCGTCAACAACCCACCGGTGTACCGGGTTAAGTCATTGTTACACCGTAAAAGTATCGCTCGCCAACACTCTGGCGCAGGCGAACTTTACCCAGCAATGGGAGTGGGTGCAAGCGGGCTCCTTCATGAAACAACCCGCACTTTATACAATTTAATCGAGGAGAGGCCTACACCTTGCCCAGCCTCTCCTCCCACCGCTCTACGGGCAGTCCCAGCGTGCCTGTTCTCCGCTAGAGCGGGGTTCTCCAGGCAGGAAGAAAGATGAAAGTTCGAGCATCTGTCAAAAAAATTTGTGAAAAATGTCGCGTCATCCGCCGTCGCGGTCGAGTGATGGTGATATGCACTAACCCGAAACACAAACAGCGCCAAGGTTAGAAAAAACGAAGATTGGGTACTGCACGCAGGTGCATCCTAATTGAACATTGTAGCCAAACAGGAAAACTAGGGAGACAAAAAGTGTGGCACGGATTGCCGGGGTAGACCTTCCACGCGATAAGCGCGTCGAAATAGGTCTGACATACATTTACGGAATAGGCTTGTCGCGGGCCCAAAAAATTATCGCTGCAACAGGCGTAAATCCTGACACTCGCGTCAAGGATTTAACAGAGGCCGACGTGACAGCTCTGCGGGCTCATGTAGAAACCACATACCAAATCGAAGGAGACCTCCGGCGCTGGGAGTCAATGAACATCAAGCGCCTGATGGACATCGGAACTTATCGCGGTCGGCGTCACCGTTTGGGTCTGCCGGTGCGGGGACAACGAACCCGTACCAACGCCAGAACCCGTCGTGGCGTCCGCCGAACAGTTGCGGGCAAGAAAAAGGCACCTTCCAAGAAGTAACATCTTTTTGGTAAAAATACGCTGGGGGCTGCTGGCTCCTAGCGCTTCGGGACATTAGTTGAGAGAAACGTTAAAGAGACTAATATGGCGCGACAACAAACAGGCAAGAAATCTGGTGCAAAAAAGCAGAAACGAAATGTACCCAATGGGGTAGGCTACATCCAGTCTACCTTTAACAACACGATTGTAACTATTACCGACCTCAACGGCGAAGTGATATCCTGGGCCTCGGCAGGTTCCAGCGGTTTTAAAGGAGCTAAAAAGGGAACTCCCTTTGCAGCTCAAACAGCAGCAGAAAGTGCTGCCCGCAGAGCCAACGACCAAGGAATGCGTCAAATAGAAGTAATGGTGAGCGGGCCTGGAGCAGGTAGAGAAACTGCAATCCGGGCGCTGCAAGGGGCGGGACTGGAAATCACCCTGATTAGAGATGTTACCCCAATTCCTCACAACGGCTGTCGCCCTCCCAAGCGGCGTAGAGTCTAAAACGATTTGAGATTTTAGATTTTAGATTTTGGATAATGGCTAACTGCTTAAAGTCAAAAACTAATGGTTCTAACTGTTGCCCCGTCCATCCAAAATCCGAAATCCGTTCAGGGGTATGCTCTGCAATCTAAAATCCAAAATCAAAAATCCAAAGTGGAAAAGGGAGGTCACTCCGTGGCGCAGTTTCAAATTGAATGTATAGAGTCTAACACTGACAAAGACCGCAGTCAGTACGGAAAATTTGTCCTGGAACCGCTCGATCGCGGTCAGGGAACAACTGTTGGGAATGCGCTGAGGCGAGTTCTGCTGTCAAACTTGGAAGGGACGGCAGTAACTTCAGTCCGCATAGCGGGTGTCAATCACGAGTTTGCCACGATCGAAGGGGTACGTGAGGATGTTCTAGAAATTCTCCTGAACATGAAAGAGGTCGTCCTCAAAACTCATTCTCAGCAGCCACAAATCGGCAGGTTGCGGATTGAGGGGCCTGTCACCGTTACTGCCGATAGATTCGATTTGCCCTCAGAGGTGGAATTGATCGATCGCTCCCAGTACATTGCAACTCTCTCGCCCGGCTCAGTTCTGGAAATGGAATTCAGAATTGAAAAAGGCATCGGATACCGAGCAGTAGACCGCAGTCGCGATGATGGGTCGGCTTTGGATTTCCTCCAAATAGACGCCATCTTTATGCCGATTCGCAGAGTCAACTACAGCGTTGAAGATGCTAGGGTAGGCGGCACGGTCGAGAAAGACCGGCTGATTATGGAAATCTGGACTGATGGCAGCGTGACTCCTCAAGAAGCTTTGAGTCAATCTGCCAACATCCTGGTAGATTTATTTGCACCTCTCAAAGACATCACCCAAGATTCTCTAAAACCAGAGTATCCAGGTGAAGCCGATCCTACCAGCCAAATTCCGATCGAAGAATTGCAGTTGTCCGTCCGGGCTTACAACTGTCTCAAGCGGGCTCAGATCAACTCAGTCGCAGACTTATTGGATTATACCCAAGAAGACTTGCTCGAGATCAAGAACTTCGGGCAGAAGTCTGCCGAAGAAGTGATTGAAGCTTTACAAAAACGCTTGGGCATTACCTTGCCACAGGAAAAATCAGCTAAAAGTTAATCAACGGGTAACGGGTAAAAAAGTTCTGAATTTTAAGTAGGTGAGTTTTTAAGTTAAAGAATTCACCGCTCAAAACTTTCGGACTATCCCGGCGCCCAATTACCAATTACCAATTACCAACTGCCATGCGTCACCGCTGTCGCGTTCCCCAACTCAACAAACCGGCTGACCAGCGCCGTGCCCTGCTGCGCTCGCTGACTACCGAATTAATCCGCCACGGTAAAATTACTACCACTCTCGCCCGCGCCAAAGCGCTGCGCCCAGAGGCTGACAGAATGATTACCCTGGCAAAAGATGGCTCATTGGCCGCTCGCCGGCAAGCTATGGGCTTTATTTACGACAAACAGTTAGTACACGCCTTGTTTGAAGCAGCCCAAGAACGGTACGGCTCGCGCAACGGGGGCTACACCCGCGTAGTACGAACTGTCCCCCGCCAAGGAGACAATTCCGAAATGGCGATCGTTGAACTGGTTTAATTCAATTTTGGGTTGGAGATTTGTGATTTATGACTGACAATCCAAAATCCCCAACCGACAATCCCCAATCGATACAGCGCGTTGCTCTGGTGATCCAATACCTCGGCACTAACTTTCACGGTTGGCAGCGACAGCCGAACCAGCGTACAGTACAAGAAGAAATTGAAACAGCAATATCGACTGTTCTGGAACGCCCGGTAACGCTGCACGCTGCCGGGAGAACTGACGCGGGAGTTCACGCCGCTGCTCAAGTAGCCCATTTTGACGCCCCGGGCCCAATTCCGGCTCACCGCTGGGCAAGCGTTCTCAACTCTCGACTGGCAAAAGATATTTTAATTCGAGCTTCGGCAAAGGTGGAACCTACCTGGCACGCTCGGTTCTCAGCCAGTTGGCGGCGCTATCGCTACACCCTTTATACAGACCCGACCCCTAATTTGTTTGTGCGTCCTTTTGCTTGGCACTGCTATCACGCCCCTGTGGATGAATCTTTGATTCAGACAGCTTTGACACCGCTAATCGGGCGGCATCACCTGGCTGCTTTCCACCGCGCGGGTTCAGCCCGCCCCCATTCCTGGGTGGATGTGCAAGCGGCCGAGTGTCAGCGTTCTGGGCCTCTTATCTATATTGAGGTTCAGGCGAGCGGGTTTCTGTACGGGATGATGCGGCTGCTGGTGGGGTTGCTGGTGCAGGTGGGTCGCGGGGAAAGGCCGATCGACAATTTCACCGATATCTGGGTCAACGAACGCCGAGAAATGGTAAAATATGCCGCTCCCGCTCAAGGTTTGTGCCTGCTGCGGGTTGGCTATTCAGAATTTCCCTTTCCCCCAGATGTCTGGTACGACACTCAGCCAAAATTAGTCATTAGTCATTAGTCATTAGTCATTAGTCATTAGTCATTAGGTAACTACTAATAAAAAACTAAGGACAACTAACAATTAAAAACTGACAACTGACAACTGACAACTGACAACTAACAACAGTTAACAGTTAATAGACAACTAACAACAAACAATGAACAAAACTTACGTCCCTACTCAAGACTCCCTAGAGCACAAGTGGTACGTGGTCGATGCCGCCGACCAGCGGCTGGGCCGTCTGGCAACTGAAGTTGCCATGTACCTCCGGGGGAAACACAAACCGACTTACACTCCTTCTATGGATACCGGCGACTTCGTAATTGTCATCAATGCTGACAAAATCGCTGTTACTGGCAAAAAACGCACCCAGAAAATCTACCGCCGCCATTCTGGAAGACCGGGTGGCATGAAAACAGAAACTTTTGCCAAATTGCAAGCACGTTTGCCCGAAAGAATTGTCGAAGAAGCTATACGGGGAATGCTGCCTCACACATCTCTGGGCAGACAACTGTTTACTAAACTGAAGGTGTACGCTGGCCCCAACCACCCGCACCAAGCTCAAAAACCAGAAGAATTAATTGTTCACACGATTCCGGGAGGAAATGAGTAATGCAAGCAACAGATACATCGGGTCGCGCTGTGTACTGGGGTACCGGCCGCCGCAAGTGTTCCGTAGCGCGGGTGCGCTTGGTTCCCGGCACTGGCATACTGACTGTCAATGGTAAAGAAGGGGATTTGTACCTGCAATTCAATCCTACTTATTTGGCTCTCGCTAAGGCCCCTCTGGAAACTTTGGGTCTGGAAAATGAGTACGACATTTTGGTAAAAGTCGAAGGCGGTGGCTTGACAGGTCAGGCTGACTCGATTCGCCTTGGTGTCGCTAGAGCACTTTGTCAATTAGACCCGGACAACCGCAAGCCTTTGAAGACTGAGGGCTATTTGACTCGCGACCCGCGCGCCAAAGAACGGAAAAAGTACGGTCTGCGGAAAGCTCGCAAAGCTCCTCAATACTCGAAGCGGTAATCGAGGGAAGAAGGAAGAAGGAAGAAGGAACCAGGAAAAGGCAAAAATTATCTATCCAGATTTTATCTGCCTTTTTTTGAAGTTTATTTCCGATTCCCGATTCCTGGTTCCAACAGATATAAGGCAAAATTCCTGCTGTTGTTGGTGTACAAGTCCTGCGGCAGCTAAAATGGTTGTAAAGTCAAAAATTAGAGAGTAAAAAACAATGGCAAAAGATGGCATTCACCCTGAGTGGTATCCCGAATCTCAGGTTTATTGCAACGGGGAACTTGTGATGACTGTGGGTTCAACTAGACCAAAGCTTCAAGTTGATGTCTGGTCGGGAAATCATCCTTTTTATACTGGCACTCAGAAGATTATTGATACTGAAGGTCGTGTGGAGCGCTTTATGCGGAAATATGGCATGACCGAGGTAGAAATGCCGAAGGCAGATGCTTCCTCTGGACCGCTGAAAATGGAAGACCCGAAAGGAGATGCTGCTAAGGCTGCTGGTAAAGGCAAAAAGAAGAAGTAGCCGGATTGTCATTTGTCCGCAGTTTGTTGAGAGTAGTTCTTTCTACTGGCAACTTACCGCCCTTGGATTTTAGATTTTAGATTGAAGACTTGCTATGCAGGCAGTTTAGTTCGATCGAGTAGAGTTCGATCGACATTCTATCCTAACTGCTCTTGAGTTCTAAAATCTAAAATCTAAAATCTAAAATCGATCCGCCCTCGGATGGGAGAGTTTAGATTGAAGGCTTGCTATGCAGGCAGTTGAGTTTGATCGAGATTCTATCCCAACTGTTCTTCAAATCTAAAATCTAAAATCTAAAATCTAAAATCTAAAATCTAAAATCGATTGACAAAGGACAACTGACAATGGCTGAATCTTATTTGCTGGATAAATTGAAGTCGGTAGAGCAAACTTTTAATGAGTTGACTCGCCGTATGGCTGACCCGGATGTCGCTAGGGACAATCAAGAGTTTCAACGGGTAGCGAAAGCTCGATCGTCCTTGGAGGAAGTGGTCGATACTTTTGCTCTGTGGAAAACCACTCAGGAAGATTTGGTGGACACGCGACAGGTTCTCAAGGAAGCAGCGGGCGATCGAGAAATGCAGCAAATGGCTGCGCTGGAAGTTGAGGAACTTGAGTCGAAACTGGAGAGTTTGGAAAGTCGTTTGAAGGTTTTGCTGCTGCCGCGCGACCCGAATGATGACAAGAATATTATGCTGGAAATTCGGGCGGGTACTGGCGGAGATGAGGCTAGTATTTGGGCGGGAGATTTGCTGCGGCTGTATTCGCGTTACGCTCAAACTCAAGGCTGGCAGGTGAAGTTGGTGAGCGAGTCGCTGGCGGAAATGGGCGGCTTTAAAGAAGTAATTCTGGAAATTACAGGCGATAGCGTTTACAGCAAGCTGAAGTTTGAGGCTGGGGTACACCGGGTGCAGCGGGTGCCGGTGACTGAGGCTGGCGGCCGGGTGCATACTTCGACGGCGACGGTGGCTGTGATGCCGGAGGTTGATGATGTGGAGATTCACATCGATCCGAAGGATATTGAGATGAGCACGGCTCGATCGGGCGGCGCTGGTGGCCAAAACGTGAACAAGGTGGAAACTGCTGCGGATTTGTTTCACAAGCCGACGGGAATTCGGATTTTCTGTACTGAGGAGCGCAGTCAGTTGCAGAATAAGGAGCGGGCGATGCAGATTTTGCGGGCTAAGCTCTATGAGATGAAGTTGCGGGAGCAGCAGGATGAGGTGAAGTCGCGGCGTTTGGCTCAGGTTGGTACTGGTTCGCGATCGGAGAAGATTCGCACTTACAACTATAAGGACAATCGGGCTACTGACCACCGTTTGGGGGAGAATTTCTCGCTCAATAGTGTTTTGGAAGGGGATATTGAGGGGATTATTCAAACTTGCATTTCTCAGGATCAGCAGGAACGTTTGGCTGAGTTGGCTGCTTCTACTAATTGATGGAGTGATGGGGGACTAGGCGCATTGTTTGCTCAGCCTCAGTTCCCTTGTTACG
>NZ_JAUBQR010000358.1:0-3702 GCF_036701385.1 Microcoleus sp. Pol12B4
AAGCCCTAGAGCTAAATGTTTGCTCGAAGGCTCCGGCTCTCGTGCAAGGAAAGTAATTGCACTTAAGATTTGATGCACGCCAAGAAGGTTATTTTCCGAAGGCATTTGCCTGATCGGCATTGGGCCTTCGACAAAGTTCATGCTACTGGTTCTTGCATCAAAAGTTACATTTTATTGCACCATATAAGAGCAACGAGCTCGATCTCATATTCTGGGTTTTAAACCTTTTTCCACAATTTGCGCTTGGTAAAAGCTCGTCTTTTTTATGAGAAGATTTTAATTCAGATGCCCAAACATCTTGATAAAACTTTACAATTCTTCATTTTTAGGGTTTTCAGCGCCGTGTATTGTCCAATCTGAAAAACTGAGAACCAGCATCGTGCTAGCTAACTGCTTTTGTCAGGTCAGAGAGAGACTTTATGAGTTTGATCGGTTTCTTTGCAAAAGTTTGATACATTCTTCTCAGCAAACCTTCTGGCTATCCAAGAGAGAGTTTAAATGGCTTTTTGACCGCAAGCATCCACGATACAAGCCCTCGGATTCATCCCTGGAGAAATAAAAAACCTATATCCGATGAAACTTGCCCCCCGAATTTATCCGTGGGGTCTATGCTTCAATTCTAAAATCTAAAATCTAAAATCTAAAATCTAAAATCTAACATCCATTGACCCCGCCCAAAAATGGATATAAGTTTCCGACAGGAATCGCCTGCAGCCCAAAGTTTTAGACTCTTGTTCAAGCTCCAGATTCATCTGTGGAGTAAATCTCAAATCGTTCGAAGGGCGACTCGGCAGCTCGCCCAACGTCTGAGCCCGGCGAGACTGAGCGGGGCTCGACGGCTCGCCCAAAGTCTCGCCGAAGTCTCAAAACTCAAATCTAAAATCGACTGACTTCCCCATAATAGGTTTGTTTACTCCGCTCTTTGACTGGGGGACAAAACGATGTGTTTTTTTTTACCCCAAACATAGCCAGATAAATCCCCCGACAATGGACGATATTTATCCTCTACAAATCCCAGTAAGTTGCCAGAAATAATCTCAGGTATATAAGTCTTTAACCAGTCTGTAATCTTCGGTTTTTTATCATTTGGGTATTGTTTGGGGTGGAGTTTTTGAGCTGTTTGTCAGCTAACCAGTGGCGGCTTAAACAGAGTGTAATAGCTTGGTTTTAAGTCAGACATCACCTCGTAGTTCTCGAACATAATCGTTGGATTTGTGCTAAATTCCAGTTTTTTGACTGCAGTCAGGAAATGACTGCTGCGCTTTGCACAGATTCTAGATAACTGACCAAGAATTTCTTGATGGTACAAGCCCCCAGATTTATCCGCGGGATCAATCTAAAATCTAAAATCCTCAAGCCCCCGGATTTATCCGTGGGGTCAATCTAAAATCTAAAATCGCGCAATCGATTGACTGAAACTCGTCGTTCTGCCAATTTTAACGTAGAGATACAAGTAATTTTGAGAGTTTAGTTTATGAATGAATGAAGCCGTAAATGACTTATTTAACCTGCTAAATCTCGGCAACAATAACCTTAAATAAACATTTGACTCAAACAATACTGCTTCGATGGTGTATAAATTGGACTATCTCAACTCATTTAGGTCGCTTAAATAAGTAGGTAAAAATATCCTCAATGTGGGTAGAGTCTTGAACTCATACAGTGTTTTGTATAGGACGCATTCTTAGATAAAACTACCAATCCAAGACATACATGGTATTTGTCTTGGCGCAATTTGTTAGGTTTTAGCTTTAAAAAAATTAAGTGGCGCTCTCATTATTCTAACAGCGTAATTGGGATTATAGAATAATTACTGCTGGCGAAAGTTTTAATTGCGAGAGGGTTGAATTGTTTGGTATGTTTTAGAGAATAGTACCCGATCGCAATTAAAGCTGAAATGAGGGGCAATTGCACAAACTGGGTTTTATAAAAAAAGCTGGTTTTTAGATTGGGTATGAATGGGGAGGCTGGGGAGGGCGCCGCTGGCCAATCACGGCTGCAATTGACACGTGGATCTAGGTGCGAAGGTTTTCGATAAAAAATATTATGTAAGAAAAAACTTGACATCAGCAGGTCATCGAAAGTAAAAATAAATAATAGGCATAACGAAATGAGGCTTTATATTTGATTCGCGATAGGCAATCGGGAAGTATGGCATTGAGAAGTTGCTATCCCCTAAAACAATTTCTGCTGAAATACATCCGGTAATATACGGAGTATCTAGGATTTTTTCGCAATCTAAAATCTAAAATCTAAAATGGCAACAGCTATTCTTGAGCTGGAAATCTCCAAACTCCCGCCAGAAATTACGGTTGAGGAGCGTTACAGCAAAGCCTTGATTTTAATTCGACTGCACGGAAAACCGATCGGTCAAGCTCTTTTGTCCGTAGTCGGAGGCCGCATTGGCGGTGACGAATTACGGAAAACACTGAGGAATGGTGCTGGTGACAACTTGTGGAAAAACTTGCTCTACGACACTTTAGAATGGGATGAGCGGGGGTCGGTGGAGGCATTGCCGATCGCCACAGTAGCCGTTTGCACGCGCGATCGACCGGAAGATTTGCGGCGCTGTCTAGACGCGCTGATGCTGCTGCCAGATGATGGTCAGGAATACCTGGTAATTGACAATTGTCCCAGCACGGACGCTACCAAGGAACTAATCAAAAATTACCCAAAAGTCCGCTATGTGCGCGAAGACTTACCGGGATCTAGCGCTGCCCGCAACCGAGCTTTATGCGAAGCTAAACACGAATTCGTAGCATTTACAGATGATGATGCTGCCCCCGATCCGAACTGGCTGCGATCGCTCTTGTGGAATTTTAGCGATCCGCGAGTGATGTGCGTCACGGGGCTGGTGATGCCCTTAGAACTGGAAACCGAAGCGCAAGAATGGTTTGAGTGCTACAGCCCTCACGGGCGGGGATTTGAGCGCCGAGTAGTTGACGGGGCGCACTGCAATCCTCTGATTGTCCATCTTGTGGGAGTTTCAGCGAGTATGGCTGTGCGGAAAAGTTTGATCGACTACATTGGCCTGTTTGACGAAGCTTTGGGGGCGGGAACACCTACGGTGGGGGGCGAAGACTGTGAACTATTTGCCCGCATTTTGCGCGCGGGTTACTGCATTGTCTACGAGCCGAGAGCATTGAGCTGGCACCGCCATCGGCGCACTTGGGAAGAATTGCAAAAAACGCTCCAAGGCTACGGAATCGGAGTCTATGCTTTCTGGACGCGGCTGTTTGTAATCAACAGAGAATTCAGTGTACCTCTATTAGCTTGGGGATGGCTGCGGTATAAGCAAATTCCTGAATTAATTGCTTCTTGGAGAAAGCAACCGGGCTGTATTCCTAGTGACTTACTTTTGGCTCAACTGCGGGGGTGCATTAGCGGGCCGATGGCTTATTTTTATTCTCGCAAGCGGTTGCAGGAACTTAAAGGGGAAGTCAATCGATTTGAGATTTGAGATTTGAGATTTACTCCACAGATGAATCTGGGAAATGAAACTAAGGTCTCAGCTTTTTGGATTAGTCATTAGTCAGGAGGAATACGGAAGATAACCAACGGATGGTGTAATGGATTTAAGGGATTTAACAGATAGATATTGAGGGACCAGGGAAGAAGTAATACCATTTCTCCAAAATTATGCTACAGTATTTAGTGCCGATAGAATGTAATCCCATCCGGTTATCGATGTTATTGTCTCCA
>NZ_JAUBQR010000032.1:0-38400 GCF_036701385.1 Microcoleus sp. Pol12B4
AGCTGCTTGTGGAGATATCAATTGCAGTTGCTGTGAAAACTTATAATTTTCGATCGCGCTATCGGAAAAATAGAACTGACCCACCAACCCGGTTGAAACCCCAGAATACGTCATTTCAGGAATGAGTCAACCAAAAACTCGATTTGTTTGATTAGGGCACCTCAGAAGTGGAAAAATAGTTAGTGGTGGATGCACGGCTGGCTATTCACCAATTGTTTTTTTCACGACAATAGTTAGTTACAGCTCGCCAAAATACTAAAAAAAACCTGGTTTCAGAAATCGGTTAAAAAAAAGAATGTAACAGCAGGCAACTTCTAAACCCTTACAGAATCAGTTTTTCCCAATAATTCAATTCTTTAATCTCAAAATCTATAATAGTATGAGCGTGTAGACTGCATGGAGGATTGATACTGCATTCATCTCGATCGCCAATGTTCCCAAAGCTCGCGATCGCGCTAAGATGGCGGTGGCAGTCGTTGAATATTCAGTTGCCACCAGCAGATTCCGAGTTATTAACAGCACTTTGCCTACTAAAACCCTCTCAACTTCAAAATCTGCGCTCATCAGGTTGTACTTAACCCGAATGTTGTGGGTTCATAATCGTTCTGCTTTACCATGCCAATCAAATATCTGACCGACCCGATTTTAAAAATGTCGGGCAAACTGCCAATTCGCATCGTCCTTGTTGTGCCTTTTGCCCTCCAGACTTTCGCAGCAGTAGGGTTGACGGGGTGGCTGTCGCTGCGGAACGGGCGCATAGCCGTCAACGATGTTGCCGCACAACTGCGGGCAGAAGTCACATCGCGTATCCAGCAACATATTTATACTTATCTCAAAACACCCCACCAAATCAATCAGCTCAATCTCGATGCCATCCGTCTCGGCATTTTGAACGTGCAGGATGCTGATAATTTGCAACGCTACTTCTCCCAACAAATCAAAACATTTGATAAAATTAGCTACATTCAATTCGCCTCTCAACAAAAAGATTTTATTGGAGTTGAACGCCTCGACGATGGCAAGTTGCAAGTTCAAATTTCTAATCAATCTACTGGCTATAACTTTCAAAGCTACGCGCCGTCAGAGTTCGGGGAACCAACCAAGCTCTTAAAAACTACTCTCAACTACGACCCCCGCGTCCGACCTTGGTACATAGCTCCGGTGCAGGCAGGGAAACCGACTTGGAGTAAAATTTATACTTATTTTGACGCTCCCAAACTAGCGATTACGGCGGCTCAACCAGTTTATGGCGAGGATGGACAACTGATTGGCATCCTGGGTTCTGACTTGGCACTTTCCAAACTAAATAAATTCTTGGAAACTCTAAAAATTGGCCGATCAGGACAGACTTTTATTGTAGAAAGGTCGGGGCAATTGGTGGCTAATTCTACTCTGGAACCGCCCTTTATTGTTAGCAACGGCGTTCCGAAACGGATTATGGCAGCGAGCAGCAAGAATGTTCTAATTCGATCGGCCGCCCGCTATTTGACAGAGCGCTTCGGAGATTTGCACAAAATTGACAGCTCTCGCCAGTTAGATTTTACCATCGATGGTCAACGACAATTTCTACAGGTGACGCCGCTCTCAGACAGCAGGGGCCTCGATTGGTTGATTGTGGTGGCGGTTCCTGAAGCCGATTTTATGGAAAGGATTAATGCCAACACTCGGTATACTGTGGTGATGTGTCTGGGTGCTTTGGTGCTGGCAACGGTGATTGGCGCTCTGACTTCTAGGTGGATTGTTGTACCGATTCAGCGTCTGAGCAAGGCTGCGGAGGCTTTGTCGCGGGGAGAATGGGACGGGATGGCGGTAGATCCCCGCTTGATGGCGTCTGTAGATCGGGAAGATGAAGTGGGTGTCTTGGCTCGCTCTTTTAATAGGATGGCCGGTCAATTGGAAGAGTCGTTTACTACTCTCGAAGATCGGGTAGAATCTGCGATCGCCGACAAAAATGAATTAATTCTTTCTCTGAAAAAATCGCAGCAAAAACTGGCTCTCCATCTTCACCAAACTCCTTTGGGAGCGATTGAATGGGATCTCAACTTTGAAGTAGCGGAATGGAATTTGTCAGCCGAAAGAATTTTTGGATACAACCGCTTGGAAGCAATGGGACGCCACGGAGTCGATCTAATAGTTCCTGAAAGTGCTAAGGAGTATGTTAGGCAACTATCTATAACTTTGCTCACTAATCAAGGAGGAATTAGTAGCATTAACGAGAATATCCGAAAGGATGGCAAAATTATTCTTTGCGAGTGGTACAATACGACTTTGGTTGATGCTGACGGCACCATCATCGGAGTGGCATCGCTGATTCAGGATGTGACTGAATTTCACAGTGCTGTGGAGAAGTTGCGGGCTAGCGAGGAGCGGTTTCGTCAGTTGGCAGAAAATATTCATGAGGTATTTTGGATTAGAGAACCCAATCAAAAGCAGCTACTTTATGTGAGCCCTGCTTGCGAAAAAATATGGAATTTGAGCTGTCAGAGTTTGCAGTCAGAACCGGAGGCTTTTTGGGATGCTATTCACCCGGAGGATCTCGATCGCGTCAAGGCTGCTTTTGAGAAACAGGTGCGGGGCGATTATGATGAAGAGTATCGGGTAGTGCGATCCCCTACGGGGGCTACGCCAACGGAAGGTTCATTTTGCTGGGTGCGCGATCGGGCTTTTCCAGTCCGCAGCCAAACCGGAGAAATTTACCGCATCGTCGGTATTGCCGAAGATATTACCCAGCGCAAATTAGCAGAAGAATTCCAAAAAGTCGCTCAAACCGCTCAAGCTGCAAACCAAGCCAAAAGCGCCTTTTTAGCTAATATGAGCCACGAATTGCGAACTCCCCTCAACGCGATTATTGGTTACAGCGATATGCTCAAAGAAGACGCCGAGGATTTAGGCTGCGAAGATTTTATCCCCGACTTGCAAAAAATTCAAACAGCGGGCAAACACTTGCTATCTTTAATTAGTGACATTCTAGATATTTCTAAGATTGAAGCGGGTCGGATGGAACTTTACTTAGAAACTTTCAACCCGGTTAATTTAATTGACGAGGTAGTTTCTACTGTCAAACCCTTGGTAGATAAAAATTCTAATAAGTTTGAAGTTGATTGTGGTAGCGACTTGGGAATAATGTATGCTGACATTACCAAAACTCGTCAAATATTGCTCAACCTGCTGAGCAATGCAGCCAAATTTACGGAAGGTGGCACTATTACCCTCTGCATTGAAAGAGTTAAACATGACAGCTTAACAACTCAAGAAATAGCAGAACCTTCCGACTCAATAATTTTTCGCGTAGCTGATACGGGTATTGGGATTCCCCCCGAACAATTGCAGCATTTATTTCAAGCATTTATGCAGGGCGACGCCTCAACTACGCGCAAGTACGGCGGCACGGGCTTGGGATTGACTATTAGCCGTCACTTTTGCGTGATGATGGGTGGCGATATGCACGTCGAAAGCGAGTTAGGTTGCGGTTCCGTTTTTACTGTGCGCTTGCCGGCCCGCGTTGAATTATTGGTCAGCAGTTAGTCTGGCTATCCGGGACGCACTTGTTACACAAGAAACCAGGTTTATTGACAAAAAACCTACGCTTTCAGATAAATTCGGGGCAATAAACTAAGGTGATGATACCATGCACCATAAGTCATAATCCTAGCTAATTTCCCGTTTCTGCCGCCCCAAAAGTTGAGCTGTTAATACCCCGCCGACAAAGCCAAAGAAATGCGCTTGCCAGGAAACTCCCGGCTGCGAGGGCAAAACTCCCCAAATTAAACTGCCGTAGAAGAAACCGACAATTAAAGATACCAAAATAGATGTAAAGCTGCGTTCAAAATAGCCCCGCAGCAGCAAGAAGCCGAAGTAACCAAAGATTAATCCGCTGGCACCAATGTGAACCGAATAGGGCGCGCCAGTCAGCCAAACTCCGAATCCGCTGACTAGCACAGTGACGGCACTCACGATAAAAAAGTCGCTAATTTCTCGGAGCATTATCAACCAACCCAATGTCACTAAAGGGAGGGTATTGGCGGCTAAGTGAGCAAAACTGCCGTGCAGAAAAGGCATCAACAGGATGCCTTG
The DNA here is from genome assembly GCF_036701385.1 of Microcoleus sp. Pol12B4. Lineage (NCBI taxonomy): Bacteria > Bacillati > Cyanobacteriota > Cyanophyceae > Oscillatoriales > Microcoleaceae > Microcoleus > Microcoleus sp. Pol12B4. Next base: position 4,075 of record NZ_JAUBQR010000032.1, read on the forward strand.
AAGTCCGTCGAGGCTGCGGGGGCGGACTCCGTAAGCATTCAGCCTGCCTCGGAACAGGAATACATCGACAATTTCGATAATCCAGAGGAGGGAGACGAAGCCACCGAGAATAGCGGCGTGGCTTTGCAATTCGCGGGTGATAGCTTTGGTTTCTTGGTTACTCATGGGTTGTGAGGGCGGTGATACCGATTATTTCCCATTGTAGAAGTTTCTGAGCGATCGCGAGCAAAGATTGTTGGGGCGGGGTTTCAGGGTTGTTTGCAGCAGAGCTTATTTAGAAATATTATAAGTTTTATTAAAAGTTCCGCATTTTCACGTATAGGATAATTCCCCTGGATGCCTCACAATAGTAATTGAACTACAAAAGGAGAGTCAACCGAAGGTTGAAGCTAAAACGTAGAAGACAGAATTTTTACCCTATCAATCAATTGTTGGGCTTGAAATTAGGACAGTTTTTAGAGCGCACACCAGGTCTAAAAAAAAATCAGGAACTACTTTTCTCGCCCTAAGTCATTAATTTAAGAAGTTCAATCCGGTAAAGCAAAACGAGATGCTGTAGATACTGATTGTAGATAATATCGCACAAGCTCTACAGAGAGTTCTTGGCACCTCGTTATAAAAGAGGAACAGAGCAAAATGAACGTATTCGAGCATACAGTCTCCTACCGAACTCTGCCAAATTGGGTAGGATTTGGCAAACAAGAAACCGCCGTTAATGTCGCTACAAATTCTCAACCTTACGGTCAAAAGCCACACTTTGACCCATTGGATCCGCTAAAACAATGGCTTGATAACACTGCAATTAAAAGTCAAAAGTTGGCTCGGTTGCTGTGTAAGTTTATTCCCAGCCAGTGTCCGTTTGAGCGAGAAGTCAAAATTGGCGATCGCACTTTATTATCCATTCCGCCGCTGTGCAAGTTAAATCCGCTTTACGAGCAAGTGGTTGGGCTGCGCTTTCGAGCTTTGTGTTATTTGGCTGACGAGTGCGGCGAAGATGTAACTCCTTATTGTTAATTCTGCAAAAACTTAAATTTTTCACTGTCTTTTCACCCTCCCTTCTCCTTGTTGGGGAGGGTTTTTGTTTTGTGCAGGCTTTCCGGGATAAAAAGTGCGCTCAATTTCTCGATCTTCGAGTAAATCAGCTTTAAATCCATTCTTTTTTTATTGATGTTTAGCTCAAGGTTAGTTGTTTGGAAGGTTTTCGTGGTTCGCCTCTTGCCTAACTTTATTGGGTAATCTCCCCAAATATGTACGGTTTTGTCCCCGCCACAGCGCTATGACCTAGATACCATTAGACAAGTGTCAAGGACATCATCAATCTATGTAGGTTGAGCAGTGGAGTGAGGCAAACCGCCATTAAAGCTCAGCTTTACTACCCACATTTTTTACCAAATTGATATATTAGTAATTGATGCAAATATTTAAGCGATTTCAAGAATATCACTGACACTAAAATTCAAAATCACGAACTCGGTAAATAACGGTACAAATTATAAATAAAAAAAATCAAGGAGATAACTAAGACCAAGTGTTGAAAAAAACATTTTTTGTAGTAATTATTGGGCTTTTATCTTTTATGGTTGCACTCATCCTATCAGCTCAAAGTTCTGAGGCTGTCAATGAACTTTATGTATTTGGGGACAGTCTTTCGGATATGGGAACGGTGTTTCGAGCGAGCGGGGGTCAATATCCGCCTCGTTCGACTTACTTTCAAGGGCGTTACTCGAATGGTAAGGTTTGGGTAGAGTATCTTGCCGATCGCCTAAAGTTGCCGCCTGAACGAGTCACTAATTTGGCCTATGGAGGTGCAACAACGGGGAGCGATCGTAATAGCCTTGTGCCTGGTTTGTTAGCTCAAGTTCAGTCATGGACTAAATCGCAAAAACAGGCAAATCCTCATGCGCTGTATGTACTGTGGGCGGGTGCAAATGACTATTTGCAGGGGGTAAGTAATGCGAATCTTCCCGTTGAAAATGTGGCGGGGGCGATCGCGTGTCTTGCTGATGTGGGTGCCCAAAATATCCTGCTGGCAAATTTACCAGATTTGGGGCAGTTACCTGCGACGCGAACAGGCGTTAATTCTGCAAGGCTCACTGCATTAACACAAGCACACAATCAGGGTTTGAGGCGAGCGGTTAAGGTATTAAATCAACAGCATCCTGACTTAAAAATTGCGACTCTGGATGCTAATGCGCTTTATCGGGAAGCGATCGCAAACCCGGCTAAATATGGCTTGACTAATGTGACGAGTGCGTGTTCATCGGGTGGAGGTGTTTGTGGTAGTCCCGATCGATTTTTGTTTTGGGACGGCATTCATCCGACGACTGCCGCACACAAGATTTTGGGGGAAGCAGCGTCCGCAATTGTGCAGGAGAGCGGAATGATTAAATCTGGATTGGGGACGTTTCGGTAAACCATTTTAAGGCTTTCCGGGCGATCGCCACAAGACCGGGGTCCTCTGTTTTCGTAGAGGTTGACATGATTTTTTGCATGAGAGCCAGATTGGCTCATCTGATATTGTAGAAATTTTCCTCGTGGGCGATCGCACTTTATTTTCCATTCCGCCACTGTGCAAGTTAAATCCGCTTTACGAGCAAGTGGTTGGGCTGCGCTTTCGAGCTTTGTGTTATTTGGCTAACGAGTATGGCGAAGATGTAACTCCTTATTGTTAATTCTGCAAAAACTTAAATTTCTCACTGTTTTTCCGCCCTCCTTCCTCCTTGTTGGGGAGGTTTTTTTTACTTTGAGATTATGCCGCAGTTGAAACCTGTTAACCTCCAACTCAAATGTGGCGAAGCGCCGGTCATTTGAGTTGGAGGTTAAATTACACAAACTTTCGTCTGCCTCAGCAGAAAAGCCAGATATTCTGTTAGATCCCCGGCTTTTTGAAGAAGTCGGGGCTTCAAAGAGCGATCGCATTTAAATACTAAAGGGAGCGAATCACTCGTTGTTCGAGAATGCGTTTGCCTTTGTTATAAATACTAAGGCTGGCTCCTGTAACGATGTAATCGTAGGTGCCATTTTTTGCCACGTAACCAGTCCCCTCTTCAGTTCGAGCACGCAGGGCGATCGTGCTGCCGTTACTCTTTTTAACGCCGTAGTAATATAGTTGATGAGCGTGGTTGTAGCACAGATAAATCCGAAAGTTGCTGGTCTCGAAATAGTTTGCCAGAGTCTGTCTTTTGCGAACACAAAAATCTCTCACCTGTTTTTGGGGGGTGGATACATTAGCTATTTGTATGGTTTCAATCGGAGACTGAGTGCGAGACGCTGTTGGTGCAGTGCTTGTGTTCGATCGTCCTAGAGCAAAGGTTGCCGCTGGATTGCTGGCAAATAGCATTAAACCGAGTAAGCTGGTTTGTGTGAGTCTTGCTGTGAAGTTCATAAGTCATTCCTTTAAAAGATGTTGATGCGTCTAATCTAGGTAAGTGGGATTGATTAGGGCGATCGAACAGTACAGTTTTCACAATTGGCCTCAAGGAGGAAATCCTCGGATGCAATTTCCGTTTCCCCTGAGATCGGGCACTATTCTCAATAAGCTTTTAGGGGCAGGCTAGAAGCCCGCCCCACAAGAGGATTGAATGTATAGTCGAAAGCTCGTTACTGAGAATGATATTTTTTTGTGAGTTTCCCTGCAACTGACTAGCCGACGGACAATTAAAAAACTGGCACTTTCGATTGCTGATAGGACTTATTCACTAACAGGCGATCGCGAGGAAAAAGCAGAGAATTATTTTAAATATTGGGCGCCAACTGCGGGCGCTGATGCTAGTTTTCATCAATTTCGATAAGTGCGATCGGGTTGTCCTGACAATGCAGGACTACCATTTTATTATGTGTGGATTGGCTTATAATATCTAAGGTATACTTATTTGATAAATCAATTGTAGCAAATACTCTTTCAAGCTGATTCTAAAGTTACGAGAGAGTTAATCATTTTCAGATAAAATATTACTTTCTCAATCATCGTTCAGTATTCGAGGCCAAAAATGGGGGAAATTTCAGAGACAAGCCGTTTTCAAGGACGAGTGGTAAAAATTTTTAGTGATAAAAGAGGCGGATTCATTTCCCCCGATGATAAAAGTGATGACCTTTATTTTATCGCTTCACAAGTTGAACACGATAAATTTGGAACTTTGAAGCCTGGATATGTCGTTACTTTTACTGTTGGTCAAAGCAAGGATGGCTAGCGGTTTTTTGCTAATAAAATAGAATTAGTCAGCGAAGGATATCATAGGTTTTCTACAACAAAACTTCGTTTTTCTGGGTATGTAAAAAATATTTTTACTAACAAAAAATGGGGTTACATTACGCTTGAGGGAAGCACTCAAGAACTCTATTTTATAGCCAAGGAAGTAGAAGATAATAAATTTGAAAGTTTGAAAGTAGGCGATGCAGTTACCTTTACCATTGGTGAGAGCGAAGATGGGAGACGATTTGCCAATAGAATCCAACTTCTTGATGTTGACCAAATAGAACAAAATGATACTCCTGCTGAGTTGCTCCCCACTCCTATCACCTGTAATGAACTTAAAAACCAAATAATTGAGCAATTTAAGCGAATAGTACATACAACCAACTCAAGTGAATTTGAGGACTTGACTTTTTTATTACTGAAAAATTTGGGCATCCATTATCTCTATCAATATGACAAAAGAAACCAAGCTGGTAGAGCCGATGGATTTTTCATTATTGGCAACCTTGCAGTAATGTATGATTGCACGCTCAGGGAGGGTTTTGAAGAATATAAAAAAGACCAGATTGAAAACTATATAAATAAGCTTGAGCAGGCTCAGTTGACATTTAACCTGAGATCTTCAGACGGTGTACAAAAGAAAAAAACTCTTAGAATTGATGGCAAAAGCAAACAAGTTTGGATTATTACTCTAGGTCAAACGCGAGAAATCAGTGATTACGGTAATATAAAAGTTAAAGAAGTTTCGGTAAATCATCTTATTTGGCTACTTCAAGAGAGATTACACCGAGATGTGATAGAAGAAGATGATTTGGCCCTTAATCTACTATCTCGTATAGAAAAGTTCATTCCTGCTTAAAGCAGTTTTGCATTTTGAGTAAGGTGGGCAAATGCCCACCCTACCAATAAACTACGCGCCGACAGATTCCTTCGCTGCGTACAGCACCTCAACGGTAATCTTATCAATCCCCCGATCGCGCGCGAACTTCTCAGTATTGCGCTTCACCTTACCCCGCACAAAACCAGGGATTTTATTCAACTCAGCCTGTCCATCCTTCGTCCAACCCATATCCGAATCAGCCGAAATACCCTTGGTAATCACTTCCTTGGTATCGTGGCCGCCGAAGATTTCCAGCAAGTGGTCTTCCATTCCCAAAGTAAAGGAATTGTAGACCAAATCTACACACTGATTCGTGCCTTCATAACCCAAAAATGGCTTGTAGCCGATCGGGAAATTTTGGACGTGAATCGGTGCAGCAATTACGCCGCAGGGAATATCCAACCGCTTACCTACGTGGCGTTCCATTTGCGTGCCGAAAATCGCCGAAGGTTCCGCTTTGGCGATCGCATCTCCAATCGCCCCGTGATCGTCGGTGACGAGCACTTCATCGCAATACTCGCTTACCTGTTCCCGGAACCAATCAGCATCGTGTTTGCAGTAGGTTCCAGCCCACACAACGTGGATTCCCATCTCGCGAGCCAAAATCTTCGTCATCGCCGCAGCGTGGGTATTATCGCCAAATACGACGGCTTTTTTGCCCGTTAAGTTTTGGCAGTCGATCGATCGCGAAAACCAAGCAGCCTGCGACACAAATCGAGTTTGTTGGTCAATAAAATTTTCGTAATCAACATCCGCCCCTTGAGCATTCAAAACTTGCTGAATCTTGCGGATACAGCGCGCAGTTTCTACCACACCCATCGGCGTAATATCCACCATCGGCGTGCCAAATTCTTTTTGCAAATACTCCCCGGCCATCATCCCCAATTCCCGATAAGGAACCAAGTTAAACCAAGCGCGGGGCAGTCTTTTTAAGTTGTGAACCGAAGCACCTTCTGGAATAACTTCGTTGACTTCAATGCCCAAATCTGCCATCAAACGCTTCAACTCGGTGCAGTCGTGCTGGTTGTGGAAACCCAGCGTAGACATACCAATAATGTTGACAGATGGTTTTTCGCTTTTGGCTTCTACTAAATCGCCTTTTTTGCGGGCTTTGTTAATGTAAAATTGGACGATTTGATCCAAAGTGCGATCGGCAGCTTGCAGTTCGTTTACCCGATAATGGTTAACATCCGCCAGCAATACATCGCCTTTAGCATCTAATTGGGCTCGCTCCACGAAGTTTTCCAAGTCTTCTTGCAGAATGCTGGAAGTGCAAGTCGGGGTGAGCACGATTAAATCTGGGTGTTCTTCTCTGTCTTTGCGGGTGATGTTGTCCACCACCCGTTCCTGCGAACCCCGCGCCAGTACGTGTCTGTCAACGACGCTGGTAGTTACCGGGGTGAAATCCCGTTCCCTCTCCAGCATGGAACGCATGACGTTAAAATAGTCGTCTCCAATCGGTGCGTGCATGATCGCATGGACGTTTTTGAAGGAAGTGGCGACGCGCAAAGTGCCGATGTGGGCTGGGCCTGCGTACATCCAATAAGCCAATTTCATAGGTATTTTCCTGGTGCTGGTTGAGAATTGCCCGATCGGGCGATTACTGCTAAATTTTAAGGTTGTTTCTGATTTTCTCACCGGATGAATCCTTGAGAAATACTAAGTTTCTTAGGATTTACACATTTGGGAAATGCTCAAACGCTTTGTCTGCTTGGCATTTGACTCGCAATTCAAACAACTTTACCTGGGTTTTATGGCAATAATTCTTAATCTTTCCTAAAATTCTCTTAAGAGTTAGGCAAATTTGATTAATGTAGGGTTCGCTGCCGCGCACTAGACAAGGTGCAATAATTCTGCATTTTTTGTCAAATTTACTCTGCTCAAACGGTAGATCGATTTTAGATTTTAGATTAAAGAATTGAAGGATTGACCCCACGGATAAATTCGGGGGGCAAGTTTCATGGGATACAGGTTTTTATTTCTCCACAGATGAATCCGGGGGCTTGTATTCTGGATGTTTTCGGTCAGTTAGTATTGTTAATCGATCCCTCAAAATAGATAGAACTGAAGGAAATTGCAGCTTCCGAAGCAACACTTACTTCCCTCAGCGCCTCGGTCGCGAATTATAGTTAAGATTTGCACCGGCCGGTTTTTTTGAAGCACCGCAAATTCGTACCCGATCACCGGAAAAAATAAATCTTTCAGCACTTGCATCTTTTCACGAGATGTGGTGACGATCCACTAAAGTCAAGCGATTACTTGGAATCTGAGAGGATTTAGTTGTCAGCATGGCGATCGAGCATTAGAGTAAATCTTTGCACAAATCCTGTATTTGTGATCTTGTTTACCTAACTGCTGAGGTGACGAAAGCCCCAGCGTGCTTTTGTCAGCAGTAGCTCTTTGCTGTCAAGGCCTGCTTTCCCACACATCCCAAAAGATAGCTCTTGAGCGATAATGAAGAATAACATAGGATTTACGAAAAGAAACCCGATTTACACGATAAAATCTTGGGTTTGTCAACGACTAGCAACGAAGAAACCCGGTTTCTAGCCCGCCGCGCGTCAGTCCTGTAACATTGACCAAGCACACCTAATTTGAGAGAACCCAACTATGATGGCAATTCCCGGCGTTGCAGTTCTCGCTCTCATTTATGAAAGCAGCACTTCCCTGGTTTACCGCGGCCACAACGAGCAGAACAACCAACCTGTTATTATCAAACTTATCAAAGAAGACTATCCCACTCCTGAAGAACTGAATAGATACAAGCGCGAATATGAGATCACTGCCAACTTAAGCCTGTTGGACGGAGTTGTGAAAGTGTATAAGTTGCAACAGGTTAGAAATAGTCTGGCAATGATCTTAGAAGATTTTGGCGGGGAATCTTTAAAAATTTTTATGGGTTCCCAAAAATTTACCCTGTTAGGATTTCTGACTACGGCCATCAAAGTTGCTGAAACTTTGGGAGAAATTCACGGAAAAAATGTAATTCATAAAGATATAAATCCCTCTAATATAGTTTTTAATCCTGCTACAGGACAAGTGAAACTCATAGATTTCAGCATCTCAACAGCATCCAACCTAGAAAATATTCCCAGTAAAAATCCCAATTTTTTAGAAGGCACTTTAGCCTATATGTCGCCCGAACAAACCGGCAGAATGAACCGCGTAGTCGATTACCGCACCGACTTTTATTCCCTCGGCGTGACATTCTATGAAATTCTGGCAGGACAACTCCCTTTTCCTACTACAGATCCCATGGAGTTAGTTCACTGTCACATAGCCAAACAGCCAGTACCTCTAGCTGAAATAGCCCCAGAAATTCCTAAAGCTGTTTCAGATATTGTGATGAAATTGTTAGCAAAAACCGCTGAGGAGCGCTATCAAAGTGCTTGGGGACTCAAAGCAGATTTGGAATCCTGCCTGTTTCAGTGGCAAACATCTGGGGTTGTTTCTGAGTTTCCTCTCGGCAGCCAAGATATTTCTGACAAATTTCAAATACCTCAAAAACTTTACGGCAGACAGCGAGAAGTTGAAACTCTCTTAGCGGCATTTGAACGGGTAGCAGCAACAAATAATCGAGGCTACCGCACCGACGATTCTCAAATTTCTGTCATCAAAAAAGAGAGCAAATCGAAAAAAGAAATTCCCTTGTCAGTCATGGCGAGAGGACAACATAAATCCCGCAGCGAGATGATGCTGATTGCCGGTTACTCCGGCATTGGCAAATCTGCAATGGTAAAGATTTTAGATAAACCTATTACCCGCAGGCGTGGATATTTTATTTGGGGAAAGTTTGACCAGTACAAGCGGACTATTCCTTACTCGGCCGTTGTCAGCGCTTTTTCGGAATTGGTGCGGCAACTGTTAACTGAAAGTGAGGCTCAATTAGCAGTTTGGCGCGAAAAACTCCGCAGTTCATTCGGTCAAAACGGACAAATTATTATTGATGTCATTCCCGAAGTTGAACTAATTGTCGGAGCTCAGTCTCCTGTAGCTGAATTGGGACCGACGGAATCTCTGAACCGCTTTAATTTAGTATTTCAAAATTTCATTCGCGTATTTTGCCAGCCAGAACATCCGCTGGTAATTTTTCTCGACGATTTGCAGTGGGCTGATTCGGCTACTCTCAAATTGATCGAATTGATGATGACAGATGAAGCTACGCAATATCTGTTTTTAATTGGTGCTTATCGGGATAATGAAGTTAGTCCCACTCATCCTTTAATGATGACTTTGGAGACGCTGCGAAATCAGGAAGCTATCATTAATCAGATTGCTTTGTCGCCGCTGGGGGTGGAAAACATAACTCATTTGATTGCGGAGACTTTGCACAGCGATCGAGAATCTGTCAAACCGTTAGCTGAATTGGTAATCAGCAAAACCGACGGCAATCCTTTTTTTGTCAATCAATTTCTGCAAACATTGTATCAGGAAAACCTGCTAGTTTTTCACCCGCCACAGTCGGGGAGCAAGGGCGGCTGGCATTGGGATATGATTCAAATTGAGCAGTGCGCTATCACTGACAATGTAGTAGATTTGATGGTACAAAAATTGAGAAAACTGCCAAGCTCAACGCAGCAAGTTTTGCGTTTGGTGGCTTGTTTGGGCAACGAATTTGACTTGAATACTCTTTCTTTAATTCATGAAAAAGAAGCCTCGGAAACTTTTTCTCACCTGTTGCCGGCGATTAAGTCGGGACTGATTCTGCCAACTTCGGAATTGGAAAGCAAGTCATTAGATTACGTGCTGTTTCCGCTATTAATTCTGAATTATAAATTTTTGCACGATCGGGTACAGCAAGCAGCTTACGCTCTGATCGACGACTCGCAAAAAAAGGCAGTTCACCTGAAAATAGGCAGGCAAATCCTAGAAAACACCCCGGCTGAATATCGCGCTGACAGAATCTTTGAATTAGTCGATCACTTGAATGTGGCTCGATCGCTAATTAAAGACGATCGAGAATTAATTGAACTGGCAACGCTGAATTTAGACGCGGCTCGCAGAGCCAAAGATGCCACTGCTTATGTTGCTGCCTTGCAGTATTTGACCGCAGGCATGGACGGTTTGAGCGCCGATATTTGGGATGCCCACTACGATTTAGCCTTTGCCTTGCACATGGAGCGGGCAAATGTTGAGTATTTAAACGGTTATTTCGAGAAGTCTGAAGAATTTATTAATATAACTCTGGAAAAAGCGCGATCGCCCTTAGAAAAGGTAGAAATTTACAACCTGCTGATCGTGCAGTACACCCTGCGGGCGAAGTACGAAGAAGCCGTTAAAGCCGGAATCCAAGCTTTGGACTTGCTAGGCATTGACTTGCCGCTAGACGGGCTACAAAAAGTCATATCCGAAGAATTTGCAGCCGCTACAAATATTTTAGCAGGTAGAGAAATAGCTTCCCTAATTGACGCCCCCGAAATGACTGTACCCGACAAAAAAGTTGCAGTCAAATTAATTACAAACTTGCTGACATCGGCTTACCTCAAAAATCCAGACTTGTGGAAAGTCAGCGTTTTAAAAGGAGTCAATCTTTCTCTACAATACGGTTTAGTACCCGAAGCCTCTCTTTGCTATGCTGGCTACGGTATGTTCTTAAACGCAGTTTCGGGAGATTACAAAGCTGCGTATCAATTCGGCTTGCTCTCGCTGAATCTCAGCGAAAAATCTGGCAATATCGGCTTGAAGTGCAGAGCTTGTTCATCCCTGGTCAGTATTTTTTATTACTGGTTCAATCACATCAAAGATTCCCACGCAATCAGCAATGAAGGATATCAAGCAGCTTTAGAATCAGGAGATTTAGAGTATGCGGGTTATATTCTGTCCAACCGCATAGCTAACTCATTTTTTCAAGGTAAAGAAATCTCGCAAATTCTGGTCGATACGAGCAGGTATTTGCAGTTCAGCCAAAAAACCAAAAATCAGCTCGTAACGGATATATTATTAGGAGTAGAGTTAATTCTCCGTAACCTGAGCAAACTAACTTCTGAAAAGTTTGTATTTGAAAGCGAAGATATCAGCGAAGCTGAATACGTACACAACTGCCAAGCTCATCAAAATTTGTACTCGCTCTGCCTTTATCAGATTCGCAAATGCCAGGTAATGTATTGGTATGGCAACTTCAACGAAGCGCTACAACTAGCTTTTGAAGTAGAAAAACAGCTATCTTTTATTACCGGAGCGATACCGGCTACCGAATGGAATTTTTTCTTTTCTCTAACTTTAGCCGCCGTTTTCCCAAATGTTTCAGAAGAGAAGCAAAAGGAATACTTGGAAAAGTTAGAGGAAAACCAAAAACAGATGAAAATTTGGGCAGACAACTGTGCGGAAAATTTTCTGCACAAGTACCTTTTAGTACAAGCAGAAATAGCCCGAATTTCCAAGAAAGATTCAGAAGCTGTAGAACTGTACGATTTCTCTATAAATTTAGCCCAAGATAATGAGTTTGTCCAAAATGAAGCGCTAGCTAATGAACTAGCAGCTAAGTTTTGGTTGAGTAAAGGTAAGTATCAATATGCCAAAATTCACTTGCGCGAAGCTCACTCGTGCTACTTGCGCTGGGGTGCCGTTCGCAAAGTAGAAGATTTAGAACAGAAGTATCCGCAGTTGCGGGAAATGACGCCCCTCAACGGAAGTTTTAACAACAATCAAACTACCACAACTATTCATACTTCTACGGGCAGCGATGCGAGAGTGCTGGATTTGGCAACGGTAATGAAAGCATCTCTGGCCATTTCTAGCGAAATTGTCCTCGATAAGTTGCTGGCTTCTTTGATGAGAATCTCCTTAGAAAATGCGGGGGCTCAATTAGGTTTTCTGATTTTAGTCAGAGATGGTCAACTGTTGATTTCAGCTAAAGCGTCAGTATTTGCTGAAGATGTAGCTGTGCTGGAATTTACGCCTGTTGGAGAATATCATGATTTACCTGTGACGGTGATTAATTATGTGGAAAGGACTCGCTCGGATTTGGTGTTGAGCAATGCGGCGGCTGAGGGACTATTCACAGCAGATCCTTACATCGCTAAACACAAACTGCAATCTATTTTGTGTACTCCAATAATTAATCAAGGCAAACTGATCGGCATTCTTTATTTAGAAAATAATTTGACTGTCGGAGCATTTACTCCCCACAGATTGGAAGTTTTAAGGTTGCTTTCTTCCCAAGTTGCTATTTCTTTGGAAAATGCTCTGCTTTACAATTCTGTGGAACAAAAAGTGCAAGAGCGGACGCAGGAGTTAAATGAAAAGAATGAGCGTTTAGAGCATACTTTGCGCGAGTTGAAACTAACTCAAGCTCAATTAATCCAAACGGAAAAGATGTCTAGTTTGGGGCAAATGGTCGCTGGTGTAGCTCACGAAATTAATAATCCTGTAAGTTTCATCTACGGCAATCTTAATCCGGCTAGCGAATACGTTAAAGACTTGCTAAACTTGATTGAGCTTTACCAGCAGCACTATCCAGAACCGGCTGATGAAATTATCGAAGAAATAGAAACAATTGAGCTGGAATTCTTGAGCGAGGATTTGCAAAAGCTGCTGGATTCCATGAAAGTAGGAGCGGAAAGAATCCGGGATATTGTGCTAAGCTTGCGGAATTTCTCGCGCCTCGACGAAGCGCAAATGAAGTCGGTAGATATTCATCAAGGCATCGACAGTACGGTGATGTTGCTGCAACCGCGCCTGAGAAAAGAGGGCGGGCGTTTGGGAATTGAGGTAATTAAAAATTACAGCACGCTACCCCTAATTACTTGTTATGCGTCTCAGTTGAATCAGGTATTTATGAATATCTTGACAAATGCGATCGATGCTCTCCTCGTAGCAAGAGACTCCCCGGAAAACTCTCATCAACAGCCTACGATTACAATTTCTACAGAGGTGACTGACAGGAATTCTGCCATCATTAAAATTGCCGACAGCGGGCCAGGGATGAGCACTGAGGTGCTGCACAAGATATTCGATCCATTTTTTACAACTAAGCCCGTGGGTTCGGGAACTGGTTTGGGATTGTCTATTTCTCACTCGATTGTTGTGAGTTCTCATGGCGGAAAATTGACTTGCGTTTCTACACCCGGAGAGGGGAGCGAGTTTATTATTGAAATTCCGATCGCCCCCAGGCAAGTTTTGTAATCGGCCATACTATCAACTAACATCCCCAAATCAATTCCAGTTAGCAACCCTTAACAATCCGGCCACGCATTGCGTTTACTAAACTTTAAATTCGCAATTCAAGCTCGGCGAAAACTCTGCATTAAAGTCGAGCGAGCTGGTTTTCATAAAAGGGCGATCGCCCTTTGGCAGCAGCACTGAGGACTTTTTATCACGACGAGGTGGCAATGCTCCGGCAAATCATAAAAAGTGTCAGATTTTTAATTAAAAAAGTAAATATTCTGTGTATTTTCATGATCGAACTGTAGATAGTAGATCATAGTAAAATAAAAGTAAATTCCGATCATGAAGATACGTCACTTCGGCAAAACTCAGGCGATCCCATTGCAGCTCATACTGATGGTGCCATTTGTTTTGCAAATCTTTGGAGCGGTCGGTCTGGTGGGATATTTGTCGTTCAAAAATGGACAGAAAGCGGTAAACGACCTGGCGGATCGGTTGATGGATCGAACCAGCATTTCGGTGAATCAACATCTGGAGGCTTATTTATCTATTCCCCATCAAGTGATTAAGATTAACGCCGATGCGATTCGGATGGGATTGCTAGATGTGCGCGATCGCCAAACCCTCGGTAAGTATTTCTGGCACCAAATGCAGGCCTATGACCTGAATTACATCGGCATTGGACTGATTACGGGTGAGGGAGTAGGAGCCGCACGCTACGACCCCAAAAGCGTCGTGATTGATGATTGGACTCCCAAACCGCCGAATAATGTCATCAACTATGCTACCGATAACAAAGGCGATCGCACTCACGTCGTGACTATTTATGATTGGGACAACTTGCAAGAACCCTGGTACACCGAACCCATGAAAGCAGGTAAACCCATCTGGTCGCGGATCGTAACCGTAAATTATCCCAATCATCCCTACATCGCTGCCTCCGCTGGTCGCCCCATCTATGACGCAAATAATCGCTTGCTAGGAATGGTTGGAGTCGATATCCATCTGTTGAAACTGAGCCATTTCTTACGGAATATAGATCTCACTAGCTCAGGGCAGGTTTTCATCATCGAGCGCAATGGAATGTTGATTGCTAATTCTGCGAAAGAACAACCCTTTACCATCGTCAAAGACAAGACTCGGCGTTTGAAGGCGATCGACAGTCCCAATCCCATAGTGCAGGGAATTGCCAAACAAATCCAGCAACGCTTCAAAGGGTTTCAATCTATTTCTAAAGATACCAATCTCCGACTTGATTTTCAGGGAGAACTCTACTATGTGCAACTCACTCCCTGGCGCGACCAATATGGATTGGATTGGTTAGTGGTGGTGAGTGTGCCAGAAAGCGAGTTCATGGCACAGATTGATGCCAACACCCGCACCACAATCTTGCTCTGCTTAGCAGCATTGGGGGTAGCTTGTGGGATGGGCGTTCTCACCTCCGGCTGGATTGCCCGTCCGATTCTGCGACTGAATCGGGCGAGTGAGGCAATAACATCTGGCAACTTCAACCAAGCTGTAGAAGACAGCCGTATTGAAGAACTCAACGCCCTTGCCAACTCCTTTAACCACATGGCAAGACAACTGCGCGAATCCTTTACCGCCTTAGAAGAAAGTAATGCAGAATTAGAAGACCGGGTGGAATACCGCACCGTTGAACTCAAAAACGCCCTAATTGAATTGCAACGCAGCCAATCACAGATAATTCAGAGCGAAAAAATGTCTAGTTTGGGGCAAATGGTTGGTGGAGTCGCCCACGAAATTAACAACCCAGTCAACTTCATTCACGGCAACCTCGTCCATACACAGCAATACACCCAAGATTTGTTAAAGTTGGTGCAGCTTTATCAACAGCACTATCCTAACCCTGCTGACGAAATTCAAATCGTAGCCGAAGAAATCGACCTGGAGTTCTTGCAAGAAGACCTGCCCAAAATGCTGTCTTCGATGAAAATGGGTACCGATCGCATCCGCCAAATTGTCCTGTCGTTGCGGAACTTTTCACGGATGGACGAAGCAGATTTTAAAGCAGTGGATATCCATGAGGGTATTAACAGCACCCTACTGATTTTGCAACACCGCCTCAAAAATAGACCGGAACGACCGTCTATTGAGGTGATTCAAAACTACGGTTCTCTACCCCTGGTGGAATGCTACGCCGGACAACTCAATCAGGTGTTTATGAATATTCTCACCAATGCGATCGATGCTCTCCTCGTAGCAAGAGATTACCCGGAAAACTCTCATCAACAGCCTACGATTACAATTTCTACAGAGGTGGCAGACAGGAATTCTGTCATCATTAGAATTGCCGACAGCGGGCCGGGGATGAGCACTGAGGTGCTGCACAAGATATTCGACCCATTTTTTACAACTAAGCCTGTGGGTTCGGGAACGGGTTTGGGATTGTCTATTTCTCACTCGATTGTTGTGAGTTCTCATGGCGGAAAATTGACTTGCGTTTCTGCACCCAGAGAGGGGAGCGAGTTTATTATTGAAATTCCGATCGCCCCACGGTAAGTTTTGTAATCGGTGCTACTATCAACCCACAGCATTGCTGAAAGAGTAATGATGTTTCAGGGAAAATGGAAGAATAAACGTCTCTACCTCTCTTTATCTGCGTAAATCCGCGTCCATCCCTTTTCATCTGCGGTGAATACATTCTCTTTTTTTAATCGCAGATGAGGGCATATAAAAACAGATTAAGGCAGATCAATTTGATATATTACGGTTGCGCCGTTCGCGATGGTTGATCCTTCTGCGAAGCTAATCAACCATCTATCTTGAAGCAATTCATAAAATAAATTAGTGATAAAATTTCCAGCATTCTCGTGCAATTTCCCAATCCTCCTGCGTATGAATTACCAAAATTTTCACCGCTGAATCCACTGCCGCAATATCTTGATCGAGCGGTGACTGTTGATTTTTATCCCCATCCAATTTTAACCCTATAAATCCAAAAGCTTCGCAAGCTGCCGATCGCACAACAGCAGAATTTTCCCCAACTCCCGCCGTAAAAATTAAAGCATCCAACCCTCCCAAACTCGCCAGCATGGCACCGATTCCGGCACGCAAACGGTGGATGTAAATATCTAAAGCAAGTTGAGCTCTCTGATTACCTTGGGCGATCGCATCTCCAATCTGCCGCATATCGCTAGACACCCCAGAAATACCTTTTAAACCCGAATTTCGATTGAGAATATCATCAAGTTTTTCAGCAGTAAAATCGGATTGTTTTAACAGATGAATGAGAATGCCTGGATCGATCGAACCCGATCGACTTCCCATCATCAAACCTTCCACAGGCGTAAATCCCATAGTGGTGTCAACACTCCAGCCACCGCGAATGGCTGTCAAAGAACATCCGTTGCCCAAATGACAGCTAATCAACCGCAAGTCTGCCAAATCTTTACCCAGAATGTCGGCGGCTCGACGCGCGCAATATTGATGGCTAATCCCGTGAAAACCGTAACGGCGAATTCCATTTTCCAGCCATTCATAGGGGCCGGGATAAACAAAGGCTGCGGGCGGCAACTGTGCGTGAAAAGCTGTATCAAATACTGCTACTTGCGGCACATTTCCGAGGATTTTTTCGATCGCTTCGATACCTTCGAGGTTAACCGGATTGTGTACGGGGGCGAAAACAGATAAACGGGCGATCGCCTTTTTAACATCCGGCGAAATTAACGTACTTTGCTGATAATCTTCCCCGCCATGTACGACGCGGTGACCGACAATATCAATCTCTTTTAAATCATTAATTGTTTGAGTTCTTCCCCTCCAAAGACTGTCCAGCATTCGAGAAATAGCATCTTTGCGAGAGTCTGAGGCAAACTCCTCTTCAAGCTGATCGCCTTTTGCTGTTTTGACTTTCAACTCTGCTATACCCTGCTGGTGAGTCCAATCAATTTGAGCTGACCAGAGGGGTTCCAAAGGTCGATCCGGCAGGACATCGTTTAACTCGTAAAGACAGCTTTTTTGACTGCTAGAACCCGCATTTAACACCAGTATTTTCATGCTTTATTATGTCCTGTTGATTCGTTCTTTCGATCGCTAGGCGATTGAAATCGCGTCTTGTCAAA
Source organism: Microcoleus sp. Pol12B4 (assembly GCF_036701385.1). Taxonomy (NCBI): domain Bacteria; kingdom Bacillati; phylum Cyanobacteriota; class Cyanophyceae; order Oscillatoriales; family Microcoleaceae; genus Microcoleus; species Microcoleus sp. Pol12B4. The sequence continues at coordinate 21,338 of NZ_JAUBQR010000032.1, forward strand.
CTTTCGTCCGCCTGCACAGACTAAGAAGTCTTGAGATCCTGGGAAAATTATTAAGAAAAATGTCGAAAAATTAACTATTAATGCAATATGTAGCTAACAGTTGCATTTTTTTGATATATCTTCTATGCAGATTTTCATTTACTAAAGTTTAAGGAGCCGATCGATGTTTACACCAATTTTACTTGCCACTGTAGCCAGAACCGTAGAGTGGAGCCCCACGACCGGTTTGATTATGATTCTTTGCAATATTTTAGCTATTGCGATCGGCAGATCGACCATCCAAAAGCCTCACACAGGCCCAGCCGCGCCCTCATCGGGTTTGGTCGGCGGCTTGAGTTTGGGTGCACTTGTGGGAAGTCTCTGCTTCGGTCATATTTTGGGAACGGGTACGATTTTAGGATTGTCCTACATAGGCGCGATTTAGTTTCAGACTGTAGGGTGCGCCCAGCGCACCTTAGCCGCAATTTCAAGTACCGGGTAAATTGCGGAGGTTTTCATCCATGTACGATCGATCGCCCAAAACCTCCAGCAGCGGCCCGCGCACGTCAAACTTAACAATACTGACAGAAGCTGCTAAAGCGGCAATTCGATAGCGATAACGTCCCAAATCAATCCCCAAGAGACTGCACAGAATAATTCTAATAGTTGCTTTGTGCGAGACAACCAAAACATTACCGCTCTTGTATTTTTCCTGAATTTCTGCGATAACTAAGGACGATCGGCTAGCAATTTCCACGGAAGTCTCGCCGCCATTCGGTGCATTCCAAGCAGGTTCAGTCAGCCAATTAATATAATCTTCTTCGTAGTCTTTTTTGACCGCTTCTACTGTTTTGCCTTCCCACTCACCGTAATTAATTTCCCTCAGTCCGTCGCGAAGCTGCATTTCAATTCCCACAGCATCGCACAAAGGTTTTGCAGTAGCAATTGTGCGTTTCATCGGACTGACATAAACAGCATTCCAAGGCAATTTTGCGTAAGTGGCGGCAAATTGTTCTGCCATTTGAGAACCCTCGGGCGTTAATTCTGGATCTATATGGCCGCAGAAACCGCCAGTCTTGCTGTAAGTCGTTTCACCGTGTCGTACAAAGTAGATTTTTAAGCTCATGAGTTAATTGTGTGTGAATTTTACTATGTTAGCAAAAGAGTTTAAAAAACTCCTTCAAATCATCGAGAGCAGGATGATTCCAATCCCAAATATCTTTTTTGCGTTCCATAACATAATCAAACCCAGACATAGTGCATTTTCGGCCAGCTTGTTGCTGTTCGTTATCTGAGCAAGTATCATACCTGAGATAGATGCTCACCCAGAATTTATCAAAACCTTTCTGGTTGATTTGCTTTCCCTGGCTTTCTATGCAAGTTTTCCAGCTATTCAAACAATCAGCATGAGGTGATTCTCTAGCCTTTATTGCCTTTAAAAGCGTTTCAAGTTCGCCTTTACCTCCAACATTTGTAAAGTAACAAGCCAATTTTGCATTTGTTCCATTATCTGCACAAATATCGATAAATTGTTTAGTGCTTGACAAGCTTTCAGCTTCAAACACTTCTTTTATACATCTATCTACGAATTTCAGCCGTTCTTGCTCTGAACAATTATCAATATCGATAATAATTCCAATCTTTTCGATACCTTTTTTGTCAATGTTTGCTTCTAAAGATTTTAAAGCTTTGATTAACTCTGTTTCGCTCAAGCCTTCCAAACTTTTATAATCATCTATATAAATAGGTGATGCTACCTGGATATCGCAGTTGAGTTTCTTAACCATTGCCTGCATGAAAATCCTATCATTTTTACTTTCTACTATGACAATATTACTCACCTCTCACTCCTTCTTGATGCTCAATGGCATAACTAAGAGTTTCCAAATCGCGCCTAATTCCGATTATTTCATTTGTTTTGAGTTTCTTTGCTAGTTCAAAATATGCGCTGCTGCATTCCTGATTGGGTTCTAAACCCACATCAGCAAATGCTTGAAGCATCTCTAAACTGTGAGTTGTAGCAAAAATCTGGGTATCCAGTTCAACTGCTAACCTAAACAAAATTCTCCAAAAATTACACTGGTTTGTATAGTGAATGCCATTCTCTATTTCATCAATTAGCAGTATTTTGTGTTTATTGTTTACTAATTTAAGAATAATATATGCAACTCTATTCATTGCATCTCCAAACAATGATAAAGGCAAACGCTTTTCGCCCTTTCTTCTTAAGTAAAGTGTGGGTTCGCCAATAGAAAAGCTTTCTACAGATTCGATCGTAGGGTCAATAATTTGAAAAGCTTTCAAAACTTCGCTATCTTTATCATCCAAGCGCGCCTGATCGAATGATTCTATGAGTTTCCTTCCGGGAATTCTCATAAAAGGAGGAACGATCGGTATTTCGTACACAAGGAAATTTGTATTACTCATTGAGCTTCTATAAGTAACACTTTCTACTAAGTCGTTAAATATATTTTCACCTTTTATTATTTTAATAATTAAGTCCGACTCACGTGAATTAATTTGTATTTGAATTTCTACTCGCTCGATATTATCATTTTCATTATCATTCTTTCCCTGAATAACTATAGTTTTATCTTGTTTTAAGGCATAGAATAAGTTATTCCATGCTCTATCTGGCATAGCATCTAGGGCTGCTGATGACTCTCTTCTCAGCTCTCTTAGCATTACTATACTACTAAGATCCGGAGCAAAGTTGAGAAAAATTGCTTCTAGCAAAGCTGTTTTGCCAGCATTATTTTTACCGCCGATTAAATTGACTCTTTCAAACCCAGAAATTTTGATTTGCTCAAAGCACCTAAAATTTTGGATTTCTATTTCTTTCAGCATGACCAATCCCTTGTGGATATCTAAATCCTGAATTACGGCAGATTTATTCTCAAACAAATGGAATCCCCTAGGGACACGGCAATGCCGTGTCCTAATCCACGATCCTGTGCCGGACACCACATTCCCGTGTCCCTAACCAGAATATCGCTAGCCCGGTGCACCCGATCGCACAGTTTGTTCTGCAGTCGCCCCCGGATCGGTCGTTTCCTGCGGCGGTTCCGGCGAAACCGGGCCCCCGTGCGGCCACTTCCAGTCGCGGATTTCCGGCATATCATCCCCGTGCTCGGTGATATACTGCGTGTGCTCGATCAGCTTGTCACGGATAGCTTGTTTGCCGTAAGCTGCTACAGAACTCAGTTTCGGAACGCGATCGAGTACATCTCCAACCAAATGGAATCGATCGAGGTCATTAACCACCACCATATCAAACGGCGTAGTAGTCGTTCCCTCTTCCTTGTAACCCCGAACGTGAATATTCGAGTGATTCGTCCGGCGGTAAGCCAATCGGTGAATCAGCCAAGGATAGCCGTGAAAAGCAAAAATCACCGGCTTATCTTTCGTGAACAAACTATCAAAATCCTTGTCAGACAAACCGTGGGGATGTTCTGTCGAAGGCTGAAGAGTCATCAAATCCACCACATTAACCACCCGCACTTTTAAATCCGGATAATCTCGGCGGAGAATGTCAACAGCAGCCAAAGTTTCCAGCGTCGGAACATCACCCGCGCAAGCCATCACCACATCCGGTTCGCCGCCTTTATCATTGCTAGCCCACTCCCAAATACCGATGCCCGCCGTACAGTGTTTAATCGCAGCATCCATATCCAAATACTGCAATGCCGGCTGCTTCCCTGCAATAATCACGTTGACATAGTGGCGGCTGCGGAGACAGTGATCCGTTACAGACAGCAAAGTATTCGCATCCGGCGGCAAATAAACCCGCACCACCTCCGCTTTCTTGTTAATTACGTGGTCGATAAAACCCGGATCTTGGTGAGAAAAACCGTTGTGGTCTTGCCGCCAAACGTGAGAAGTTAGCAGGTAGTTGAGAGAGGCGATCGGTCGGCGCCAAGGAATGTCGCTAGTAGTTTTCAACCACTTGGCGTGTTGGTTGAACATCGAATCGATAATGTGAATAAACGCCTCGTAACAAGAGAAAAAGCCGTGGCGTCCCGTCAGCAAATAGCCTTCCAGCCATCCCTGACATAGATGTTCGCTGAGGACTTCCATCACCCGGCCGTCGGGGGAGATGTGGTCGTCTTCGGGCAAAATTTCCCCCGCCCAAACCCGGTTCGTGACTTCAAACACCGGATCGAGGCGGTTGGAGGCCGTCTCGTCGGGCCCGACAATGCGGAAATTGGCGTTTTCCTGATTCAGTGTCATCACCTCTCGCAGGAAGCGCCCGCAAACGCGGGTTGCTTCAGCCATTACAGTGCCCGGTTTTTCCACGTCAACGGCAAAGTCTTCAAATTCCGGCATTTTCAAGTCTCGCAGCAGCAGGCCGCCGTTAGCGTGGGGATTTGCCCCCATCCGCCGAGATCCCTTGGGCGCTAATTCTGCCAATTCGGGAATTAACTTACCCTTTTCGTCGAAGAGTTCTTCCGGCTTATAGCTTTTCATCCAATCTTCCAGGAGTTGGACGTGTCCCGGCTTAGAAGCCATTTCCGAAAGTGGGACTTGGTGCGATCGCCAATAATCCTCTGTTTTCTTACCGTCAACTTCCTTCGGCCCCGTCCAGCCTTTGGGAGTTTTCATCACAATCATCGGCCACTGGGGACGGCCCGAATAGCCCTCTGTCCGGGCTTTTTCCTGAATCGCCTTAATTTCGCCGATCGCAGTATCGAGAGTTGCAGCCATCAACTGGTGCATATTTTCCGGGTCTGAACCTTCCACCCAATAAGGTTTGTAGCCATAACCGACCATCAAACTTTCCAATTCCTCGCGCGGAATGCGGGCCAACAGTGTTGGATTGGCAATTTTGTAGCCGTTCAAGTGCAAAATCGGCAACACGGCCCCGTCCCGAACCGGGTTGAGAAACTTGTTAGAGTGCCAGCTAGCAGCCAGCGGGCCGGTTTCCGCTTCCCCGTCGCCGACAACTGCCGCCACAATCAAATCGGGATTGTCGAAGGCCGCCCCGTAAGCGTGGACGAGGGCGTAGCCGAGTTCGCCGCCTTCGTGAATCGAACCGGGGGTTTCCGGGGCGACGTGGCTGGGGATACCGCCGGGAAAGGAGAACTGTTTGAACAGCCGTTTGATACCTTCTTCATCTTCGGAAATGTTCGAGTAATATTCGCTGTAAGTTCCTTCGAGATAGGTGTTGGCGACCAAGCCCGGCCCGCCGTGTCCGGGGCCTGCGATGTAGATGGTGTTGAGGTCTTGGGCTTTGATGATGCGGTTGAGGTGAACGTAGATGAAGTTTAGGCCTGGAGTGGTGCCCCAATGTCCGAGGAGTCTCGGTTTGACGTGTTCGATTTTGAGGGGTTCTTTGAGTAGGGGGTTGTCGAGGAGATAGATTTGTCCGACGGATAGGTAGTTTGCCGCCCGCCAGTAGGCATTCATTTTGTGTAGTTCTGAGTCGGAAAGCGGCTTTAATTGCGGGATCTCGGTTGTTCCTAGCATCATCAGCGATTGACTCCTGAGTTTTGGTTGTTTTGTAAAGTGCGATCGAGAAGTGCGATCGATATTAATTTGTTATCTGTGACATTTTGTATTTAAACTCCATGTCTTCCACGTAAACTATTGAATTCTAGCTCGTTTATGTCTCCATAAAAGTTTAAATCAATGTTAATTTATAGCTAAACATCGCACAGTTCTGCTCGAATAAAGGTGACCGATTACGGGGATCAAGGAATTAAGTAATAGAAAATAGGATTAACACAAGATTTTTTGTAGGTGTGCATTGCGAACCGATCCGTATATGTTGCGCGTGGTGGGATGTGTTGTCCAAGTCCCGAAAAATATACTTCTCAAGGTAGAAGTCAGAATGATTTATAATAGATATGAGATAAAATTTAGTTGAGGCAGGGCGATCGTCCGCTGACTCATTTTCTGCTAAAGTTTTGTATGTTCGTCATATCAATGTTCTCGTTAGTTTAGCTTGGGGACGTACTTAAATCATACTCATCTTGAATGTTCTTGATTCGGAAACTAGCATTAAATTTTTTCTTAAACTGACTTTGTAGCTGTTGTATACTTGTTGTCTGTTTTGGCACTCGTGTAGACACGACAAAACATAGCTTCTTAATTTTTTGGGGATTTTCCGAAAGTAATTTAATAGTTGATTCTATTTGTTTAACCGCCTGTGCAATATCGCTTCCTTTCAACTCTACATATATTTCTACTGCATCAGAAGGAATGAGTGCGTAGTCGCAACGCAAAGTCTCATTGTCACTAATAACGCAGCCATCAACCTTAATTATTAATATTTCGTCTTGATTCGGGTTGAGGAACGTTATTTTACTTTTGTTTTCCTGCAAGACAATCTTGGTGTCGGATCTATGTTCCTCACACTCTGGAAGACTTTTCATATACGATTCAAACTAAGTTGAGAAGTTGATCGAATTCAATAGCTAGTTCATCCGAAACAGAATCAATTACTCGCGCATCAATCAACCCAGTATCAGGACACACAATACTATTGCATTTTCCATTCATCAAAACATAGGCTGAGAGATCGTCAACATCTAATGATTTGTATCTAGATACAATCTCTTCTAGTTGATGTTGTATATTTTCGCTGGACTCTTCATAAAGAAGCCCAGCCTGGAGCAGATTATTAAGTGCTGTCAGGACATAAGGACTATGGGTAGTTATAAAGAATTGAAGTTGCTCTTGGCGAGAATTAAAGACAGTAGCGATCAACTCGACAATATTACGCTGTGCGCTTGGAAATAAATGCGCTTCCGGCTCCTCAATATACACTGTCTGACCGACAGGAGGGGAAGCTAGAAAAGGTAGTGCCGCTAGAATAATTGTCAGAGGCAATGTTTCCTGTTGACCGGAAGATGAGTTCGCAATACTAATACGTCTTCCATCTGCCACCTCCAGAAAATCTTTGCCTTTTTCGTGTATATGCTTACCACATAAAGACTGCTCTATTAGCCTGTTTATTTCCTCTACTATATCTTTTGTATACTTATCTTCAGGAGGAATATATTGTATACGCAAATTTTTTATCCTTTCGTATGTTGAGCCAAACGATCTTAGAAATGGATCTAAGGTATTATTGCTTGACAGAAAAGAAAAAATATTGCTCTGAAGATTAGCGAAAAATGAGCGGCCAGCAGGAATAAAAAGCTGATTGAAGGCTGCCTCTCGACCAATGGATCTGCCTAAACTTTCTACTAAGTGATCTTTTAAAATTTTTTGGCTGAAAAGTGAACTATTAATAATATTAAAACTAAAAGTTATTTCAGAGCTTTCCTCTCTTGCTTTTTTGAGTAAATTGCGTAGGTCTGCCAATTCTTTCTTGAAAAAATCTGAATAGCTGAGGGAAATTCTACCTTTGGTATCCTGTTTTCTCCTAACTTCTATAAAAACATTGGAAATTTCATACCTGATGAAAAAATGTTCTTTTCCCCAACAATCTGGAGGAAAATATTCCTCAAACCTCTTGGAATAGTTTGAATCTAGATTGCGTTTTGTCTGATCATTCTCTACAACCGATAAAATTTCCCATACGAAGTTCTTAAAATAAAAAAGGAGTTTAGCGCAAACACTTTTACCGCTGGCTTGAGGGCCAATAAGTATATTTATTCGCTTGATTTCAATCTCTAAATCCTTGATGCCAGCAAAGTTTTTAACTATTAATTTTTCAGCCATAATTGAAATCAAGTATGGTAAGGGCTTGTGTCATCTTAACATACCAATTTAATTTTTATGGTTAAAGTTGTCACTTTTGTGTTAATAAACCGAATGAGTCACCCTAGGAAAAACCTCAAACAACTCTCATTAATATCAAGATAGATTTCTACCCTTTGTACCAATATACTTTTGGATTACCGCAGTTTGTTCGTGAAAGTCGATCGCCCATATCGCCTTTCTGGTCGCTGAAGAGATTTTAGACCAACGTGCGGTTATTGATAGGGGAAGGAATTACCGAAACCCTAAAATAATACCATTTTTACAAAGTTTGGCTAGAAAATAAGTGTTGGGTTTGTTTACATCGCCTCTCGATCGCACAGGTGCGGATATTTGAGATGGTCGATATGCTCCGTTAGGGGTTGTTCATGGCGACCCACCCTACGACTACTTAGCCGATGCCACAAAGTAAACTCAAGCAATCTCAATCCGAAAATCACTGCATCGGTTTGATTGCTGGCTAGATGCCATCGCCGATATTTCCCGCTGAAAAAACCTAGGAGGCGACTAAAACAGGGGACTCTGAAATCTGGCAAACATTGGACACAGTTGGCTGGTGGGAAACGACTCGCAGTTCGTGAGAATAGCGGGGACGCGGGTCATTTTCTAACCAGATGGGCGGTACCATCATCACTTCATAGTAAGCGATCGTATCGAAAACACCTGGCTGGGACTTCAACTCCACTGTTAAGCCCGCTCGGTACTCAAATGCTTCTTCCCAGTCTAAGTTTTCATTGATACCCATAGCGATCGCGCCTCTTAATCTTGTTTTCTTTTGTCCATTGTAGAGCGCTACATAAAAGATTGGGTACTTTCTGTTGCTTGTGATACAATTTGTAACCTTATATATACGTTCCCTGACAATTCACCAGAGAAGAGCAATTGTCAATAAGTAAATAGGATGATTTGACCGAGGGGTGACAAGTAAGCCCAAAAGCTAGGCTTGACAAGAGTTTGAGTTGATATGTCTCAAAAAAAATAGGGGCGATCGAACCGCGCAGACGTTTATGACACAAAGGAAGAGAACAGAAGAGAATTTAAGGAGGGAAGTACAAACCTATTGTTGCCAGCTTGGCTAATATTTTATAAATAAAGAAACTCGGTTTTTTTAAGAAACCGGGTTGCTGGATGAGTGAAAACTAAACTAATTTCACTTGGTTTTCTTATTGGTCGCAGTCGCGGTCTTTTTAGCAAGCGAGATCCTTCTTCATTTCTTTTGGGCAGATGTCTAATACTCAAAGTAAAATATGGCATAATATAAATATTAGTTTCATAGCTTTGCACCTATGACCGCCCAAATCACCCTAAATCTGCCAGATGAAGTCTATCACCAAGCAGAATTGCTAGCGCTGCAACGCCACCGCACCGTGAGTGAGATTCTAGTAGAAACTCTGGAAAATTTTCTCTTACCAACCGCTAAACCAGTATCAGCACTGTCTGATTCAGAAGTAATCATTCAGACTCAACTCCGGCTGCAACCACTCCAAGAACAACGATTGAGTGAATTGCTAGACCGCCAACAATCCGGTACGATCGCATCTGTAGAACGCGATGAATTGCAGGGATTAATCCACATATATGAAACTCGACTATTGCGACAAGCTCAAGCCTTAAATGAAGCAGTGCGGCGCGGCTTGCTCGAACCATTGAAAGGATAATCAAAATGGCAATTTCTGAACAAGTTAGAGCCAGAGTTCGCGCACAAGCTCAAAATCGGTGCGGTTATTGTCGCAGTTTACAAATGTATGTCCTGGGAATATTGGAAATTGACCATATTATTCCTAAAGCGATTGGCGGTACTGACGAGGAAGAAAATCTCTGGCTGGCTTGTAGTCTGTGCAATAATTACAAAGGAACCCAAACTGACGCATTAGATCCGGTCACGCAAAAGCACGTTAAGTTGTTTAATCCGCGCACTCAACAATGGTCACAAAATTTTGCTTGGAGTGAAGACGCTACAGAAATTATTGGAGTTACAGACTGCGGTCGCGCAACAGTAACAGCACTACAACTAAACAATCCTATTGCTGTTACTGTCAGGCGTCAGTGGGTTAGTGCTGGATGGCATCCGCCCACAGACATTTCTCCTTAAAAGGTTTGAGAGTCACAAATGGTCGATCGCACATATCGCCTTTGTTGCGGCCGAGGAAATTTTAGACTAACCAAAGGTCAGGGATAGCGTGGGTGGTGCGATCCGTCACGCAAACGCGCATCAAGTCGTTTCATCCCCGCACTCAACGGAAAGAAACTCCCGAATGATTGGTACTAAGAGTTTTTGAAACTGAATAAAATCTTCTTTTTCTGTTCGTTGACATACCCATTCACAGAAGATTTTCTTCTTCAACGTCTTCGTAATACTTTCCCCACCATCTCCTGTGTCTTTAGTGTTTACGTTGTAAAAATCGTCTTTAAACAATTCAACTGGCAAAAGATTTTCAATACCTTTTTTGGCTTTGGTATTTGTGGTATTCTGAGGTATGCAACGAATAGAGAGAGAGCCAACATTGTCAGCCTGTTTATTTGTATCACAGTCGTAAAGCAATAATACTCGTCGGGGAAAGCGGTTTTGGTTATTCTCTAGAAATTTTCGTGCAGTGTCCAAGTTAGTACACCCGCTACCTTCTGCACCTTTTTTTCCGGTCTTGCCAACCTCATCGATTTCTAATTGCTGTAGAATATCTGTATGCCCTAACAATTCCAAGGCTTTTTTGATGTAAGCAACATCTGTCTGTCCCTCGGTTAATACTAAAGGTTTAGATGTTGCTAACACTTGTTCTTCAACTGCATTCTCGAAGATTTGCGTCTGACGGTAGAACTCGAATGATTTTAAAAACTCCTCAAATCTTTCCGTACTAATTTGCTTACCTGTAGGCATTTCCAAAATCTGAATACCTTCAGCACCAAACTCATGCTCCATGCCAAGCAGAAAAAGTGGTGCGTGTGAGGTAATAATAAATTGTACTTTTGGAAATAGCTTAACTAGCTTAGGAAGAACTTTGTACTGCAAATCTGTATGTAGATGAGCATCTATTTCATCAATTAAGATAATTCCCTTAATTTCATTGAGGTTAATGCTGTTGTTAATATTGGCTATATCTGCGTAGCGAATGATTGTAGCAAACAGATTGAAGAGTAAAGCCTGCCCCGCTGAAAGGTGCATCAATGACGGGACAATAACACCATTTCCAAAGCGAAGGGCAACCCGTCCATGTAGTGCATTTCGGTAATTCAGAATCATTTGAGCGTTTTCGTCTTCAAGAACTGCACGAAGCAATTTCTCAACATTTTCTCGCCCTACTTTGAGCAAATACTTGTCTGGAAGATATTGCGGCTGCGGTTGAAAGTAGATTGGTGAAGCCTCCTCAAGGGTAGGTACTCCTACAACAAAGTCTCCATCTACAAGCGAGTCGAGTAAAACATCCATTAACCATTGCTGATTGTCTTCGGCAGCCCGTTCAACAATCAATGGTTTTCCAAGCATTCCTGACATCCTTTGATTGCTACTAAACACAGGTAGATTCTCTACTGCACTAAAATTCAACCAATGGGGACGCTCATGGCGAGAGGAGGGAAAAAAACAGACTGCTCCTGTTTGGAAAAAAGTTTCAATCTGTTTCTCATCTCCTGTAGCTACCTTATAAACTGGTTCATTTTCTGGCAATGATTGTACTGACTCAAATCGACCTCTTAGTTTTCTTGTGTAGCTCTGTGGATCGATTTGACCCACTTTTTCTACATAACAGAACTTATTGTCTGCGTCTGAGAATTCTAACAGGCAAAGGGTGGTTCCAGATAAAGAGCGGATATCTCCACCGCTAGTTAGCTTGAAAAACGGACTCTGGCCAATCTGTTGTCCTATCGCTATATCACTAAACTTCTTCTTCGCTAATTCTGCTAGCGCATCAAGAACATAGGCTAAAAAAATGGTTTTTCCTGTTCCATTCTTACCTACCAGAATCACCGGTTTGGGATTTCCAAAAGTATTTAAATCCAACTCAACATCGAACTCAGGAATCGGTCCAACATTTTCAATAAAACATTTGCGGAGATACATCTTAGATATTTAAGTTTTAAGCAATTTGGGACGAATTAATATTATATCTGTCTTTGCATAAACTTGTACTTGTATTTAAGCAATTATTCTGATACCTTGTAACTGTATGAGATGTAGATTCGATCGCTCTACTACATTCAAACCCACTTTGAAGGACTGAAGTCTTTACTACAAACCTCAGCTTGTCAAATAGTTTACCAACAAAGAAACCCGATCGCATTTGGGGCTATTCCCCCCTGCAGACCGGGTTTCTAGATGAATGAAAACTAAACTAAAATCACGTTGTCTTCTTCTTAGTCGCCGTCGCAGTCGCCGCCTTCTTAGTAGTCGTTTTCTTCGCCGCAGTCGTCGTCTTCTTAGCAGTAGTTTTCTTCGCCGCAGTCTTCTCAGTTGCAGTCTCCGACTTAGCCGCCGCAGTCTTAGTAGACTTCTTCGACTTGCTGCTAGATTTACCGCCTCCCGCTGCTTCCTTAGTTGCTAACAATTCCAGTGCTCTTTGTAAGGTGAAATTCTCCACAGATTCATCCTTCGACAAAGAAGCATTGATATCGCCGTGTTTCACATAGGGGCCGTAGCGGCCATCGTAAACATTGATCAATTCTCCCGACTCTGGATGCGCGCCCAATTCCTTCAAAGGTGTGGCTGATTTGCTGCGGCCGCGGGCGGCTTTCGGCTGCGATAATAACTCTAAAGCCCGATCGAGCGTTATCGTCAAAACATCATCCGGGGGTTTGATCGATCGATAATCTTTCCCCACCTTACCCTGGTCATGCACCACATAAGGCCCGTACATCCCCAAATTAGCTTGCACCTTCGCCCCCGTCTCCGGGTGAGTGCCCAACAAGCGAGGTAAAGTCAACAAACTCACCGCCATATCCAGCGTCACGCTATCCTTATCCGTCCCCTTCGGTAAAGAAGCCCGCTTCGGTTTCTTGTTCGTTTCCGAAACATCCCCTAACTGAACGTATGGCCCATAACTGCCAATCAGCACATAAATCGGTTCCCCGGTTTCCGGGTGAAGACCCAATTTTTCCGGGCCTTCCGTTTTTTGCTTTAACAGAAACTCCACTTGTTCCGGGTCTAAATCTGCAGGCGTCAAATCTTGGGGAATCGATGCTTTTACCAAGCCTTCTTCGCTTTCAGATTCCAGATATGCGCCGAATTTGCCGATGCACACTTTAGCAGTAATATTCTCCAATACCACAGTTCGAGCCACTTTCGCATCAATCTGACTTTCCTGTTCTTTGACTTGAGTTGCGAGTCCGGTTTCCCCTGTATAAAACTTTTGCAAATACGGCAGCCATTTCGCCTCGCCGGTGGCAATTTCATCGAGGGTTTGTTCCATTCGAGAAGTAAAACCGGTGTCTACTAAATCGGGAAAATGTGTTTCCAATAAAGTCGTCACGGCGAAAGCGGTGAATGTCGGAATTAGGGCGTTAGCTATTAATTTGGCATATCCCCGATCGACAATTGTACCGATAATACTCGCATAGGTACTCGGACGCCCCACACCTTCGCTTTCCAGCATTTTGACCAGAGAAGCTTCCGTATAGCGGGCGGGAGGTTGAGTTTCGTGCCCAACTGCCTCTAAATCCTTACAATTAGGTTTATCCCCCACCTTCAGCGCCGGCAAAATCACCTCTTGGTCTTCCAACGCCGCATTCGGATCGTCGGAACCTTCCACGTATGCCCGCAAAAAGCCCGGAAAATCAATGCGTTTGCCGCTGGAACGGAAACCGGCATCTTCTACCTGAGTTAATACAGTGACGTGAGTTTGGCGGGAATCGGCCATTTGAGAAGCCACAGTCCGCTTCCAAATCAAATCGTAGAGGCGGAAATCAATGCCATCCAATCCAGTTTGCTGCGGAGTCCGAAAAGTGCTGCCGGCGGGACGGATAGCTTCGTGGGCTTCCTGCGCGCCTTTGCTTTTGGTGGTGTATTTGCGCGGTTGGGGGCTGAGGTATTCGCTGCCGTAAAGTTCTTGCACGCAACTGCGCGCCGCTTCGATCGCCTGTTCGGACAAATGCACCGAATCCGTCCGCATATAGGTGATAAAACCGCGTTCGTAGAGACCTTGGGCAATTCGCATAGTTTCCCGCGCACCCAGCCGCAGCTTGCGGTTAGCTTCCTGCTGCAAAGTCGAGGTCGTAAACGGCGGCGAGGGTTTGCGGGTGACTGGCCGTTCTTCAATATTCCCGACAGTCCAGGGTTTGTTTTGAATGCGTGAAAGTAAAGCCCGCGCCTGTTCTTCATTCAGCAAAAGTACGCGACGGCCGGAGATAATTTGCCCGGTATTTTCATCAAAATCGCTGCCGTTTGCAACTTTCACATTGCCGACAGTCACGAGTTTGGCATCAAAGGAAATCTTGCCCTTTTCCAAAAGGGCTTTCAAATCCCAGTAGCTACCTTGGCGGAAAGCGCGGCGTTCGCGTTCCCGGCGCACCAAAAGCCTGACTGCGACTGACTGCACTCTACCGGCAGACAAGCCCCAAGCGATTTTTTTCCACAGTAGCGGAGAGAGTGTGTAACCGACGAGTCTGTCGAGAATCCGGCGAGTTTCTTGCGCTTGTACTACTCGATTGTCGATATCGCGACAGTGAGTCAAAGCATCGCGGATAGCTTCGCGGGTGATTTCGTGAAACACCATCCGCTTGATGGGAACTTTGGGTTTGAGGATTTGCAGCAAATGCCAGGAAATGCTTTCGCCTTCCCGGTCTTCGTCAGTGGCTAGAATCAGTTCTGTGGCGTCTTTGAGGGCGTCTTTGAGTTCTTTAACAATTTTCTTTTTATCTTTCGGGATGACGTAGAGGGGTTCAAAGTCTGCCTCCACGTTTACGCCCAGTTGCGCCCATTTTTCTCCTTTAACGGCTTCTGGTATTTCTTCGGCGGAGGATGGTAGGTCGCGGACATGGCCCATCGATGCCTCTACACGGTAGGTGGAGGGCAGGAAGTTGCGGATGGTGCGGGCTTTGGTAGGAGATTCGACGATGACTAAGGTTGACATGGCATCTTTTAAATATGGATAGCAGCGCAGCTAGAGGGTCTAAATTAGAGAGTGTAGGTCAGATGTCAAGGCTTCTTTCAACTTTGGGCGATTATTTTCAAACTACCTTAATTTTTAACTTACTGCCGATCGGGTGGCAGGTGACAATGTGATGGGATTTTACTGCTTTGGGGGCAGAGGCTGCGAATCACGTCTCTACAAGATGCACCGGATGATGACCTGACTTTAGCAGAATTGTCGGTAACTGGATGTTGAGACTGCTGGATGCGGGCGGATGGTTCCTCAATCTGGTTGTAACTTGAAGGTTGGGGCGATAGATTTTAGATTTTAGATTTTAGATTTTAGATTGGGAAAGATTTACTGACTAGAGGTTTGGGGCTTTGCTACAGTCAGCAGTGCAGCATAAGCGTTGCGATCGCAAAAAAAGCAATCACAGAGGATTAAAATTACTGGAGCGATCGATTCTATGAACAATGCTATGACATTTGAATTTGACCATCTTTTCATTCTTACTGATATTGGTGCTTCGGAAGCTAATCGTTTATCCTCATTCGGTTTAGTTGAGGGTGCATCTCGCATCCATCACGGACAAGGGACAGCCAATCGCTGTTTCTTTTTCCATAACGCAATGTTGGAATTGTTATGGATTCACGATCCAGAAGAAGCGAAGTCTGAGCCAATTCATCAAACTCGTCTTTGGGAGCGATCGACAAATCGGAATAATGGTGCGTGTCCATTTGGCATCTGTTTGCGTCCAGCCCAAGTTTCTGAGGACACAGTTGCATTTTCTAGTTGGGCATATCGTCCACCTTATTTATCTGAAACGATGAGTATCGCAGTAGCAACAAATAGTGATGTGTTGACTGATCCCATGCTTTTCCAAATTTCCTTTGGTAAACGTCCAGATCAATACTCTGCTGATAAGTCACAGCCTTTGGATCATGGTGTTGGTTTCCGGGAAATTACTCGGGTAGAATTAGTCAGTCCTGCCGCCAATAATCCGTCACATGAACTTCAAGCAGTGCTTGAGACAAATCAATTAAAGTTGCGGATAGGAACCGAGTATTTTGTCGAGCTCGGTTTTGATGGAGAAGTCCAGAAACAACAGGTAGATTTCCGACCGGGATTGCCGCTTATTATCAGTTGGTAATCAAAACCTGTAAAACAATTAATAATAAGGCTTCAGTATCCAACGAACTGCGATCGTTCGTACAGAACGTCCACTGACAATTACAGGAACATTAGAGGCCATTGAGAATTTTTCAAGTTTGCTGAGTAAACTAGAGATATAGTAAGCCCCAATTTATTGAGAACTGGAAAATGGAGACAATTACTGACCTGCCAGGGTATCGCATAACAGAACAACTCTATGCAGGATCTCGCACTTTAGTCTATCGCGGTGTTCGAGAGAGCGATCGTACTCCCGTCGTCATCAAACTGTTGCGAAACGAATACCCCAGCTTCAGCGAACTACTTCAATTCCGCAATCAATATACCATTGCCAAAAATCTACGTCTGCCTGGAGTGGTTGAGCCCCTCGATTTAGCACCTTACAAAAACGCCTATGCTTTGATAATGGAGGACTTTGGAGGAGTTTCTCTGTCTACTTATATCCCGGCAGCAACTGATAAAAACCAACCCGATAAATCTGTATTTTTAGAAAACTTTCTCAACCTAGCCAGAAAACTAGCAAATATTCTCCACTCTCTCTATCAAAACAGAGTTATTCATAAAGATATCAAACCCGCCAATATTCTGATTAACCCACATAGCAAAGAAATTAAACTCATTGACTTCAGTATTTCTTCCCTGCTGCCGAGAGAAACCCAAGAAATCCAGAATCCCAACACCCTCGAAGGAACCTTAGCTTATCTCTCCCCAGAAAAAACAGGAAGAATGAATCGAGGCATTGACTATCGGAGTGACTTTTATTCCCTGGGTGTGACCTTCTATGAATTGTTGACAACACAGTTACCCTTCGAGTCAGACGACCCAATGGAGTTAGTGCATTGTCATCTAGCAAAACAGCCGGTTCCGGTACATCAAATCAAGCCAGAAGTCCCCCTGATTTTATCGCAAATTGTTAGTAAAGTGATGGCAAAGAATGCGGAAAATCGCTATCAGAGTGCATTAGGACTGAAACACGATTTAGAAATTTGTCTGGCTCAGTTACAAAACACGGGTAACATTGAGACGTTTGTATTGGGAACGCGGGATATTACAGACCATTTCCTCATCCCCGAAAAACTCTACGGCAGAGAAAATGAAGTTGAAACCTTATTAGCAGCCTTTGAGCGAGTCAGCAGAGGCAGCACAGAA
>NZ_JAUBQR010000359.1:0-3665 GCF_036701385.1 Microcoleus sp. Pol12B4
CGAACAAATAATTTCCGGCAGTTACGACGGAACTGTTCAAGTCTGGAGTTTGTCAGAAAGAAAGCAACTTTTCACTTTAGGAAAACACAGCAGTTTCGTTCAAGCTGTGGCAGTCAGTCCCGACGGCAAACGGGTAATTTCCGCTTCGGGCGACAAAACGCTGAAAGTTTGGAATCTGGAAACAAAAGAAGAACTTTTCACTTTTACCAATCACATCGCCCCAGTGAATGCTGTGGCTGTTACCCCCGACGGCCAGTGGATAGTTTCTGGTTCTTCTGACAAAACTCTCAAAGTTTGGCACTTAGAAGTAGGCAAAGAAAATTTATCATTTGCAGGTCACGATGACTGGGTAAATGCTGTAGCAGTGACGGCGGACGGTACGAAATCGGTTTCCGGTTCAGGAGACAACAACATTAAAGTCTGGAATCTCAAAAACGGACAGGAAATTTTTACTATTTCGGGACATCAAGATTGGGTAAAAGCGATCGCAACCACACCGGATAGCAAGCGAGTAGTTTCGGGTTCCGGCGACAAAACAGTGAAAGTTTGGGATCTAGAAACCGGAAAGGAAATCTTTACTTTCAGTGGTCATACAGACTGGGTAAATTCTGTGGCAGTGACGGCAGACGGAACGATGGCGATTTCCGCTTCTGGAGACAAAACTATTAAAGTTTGGAATCTAGAAACAGGAGAGGAACTTTTTACTTTTTCAGGTCATGAGGACGGGATAAAAGCTGTGGCAGTTACTCCCGACAGCAAGCGGGTTATTTCGGCTTCCGGCGACCAAACTCTGAAAGTTTGGAGTTTGGGAAAAGAAAAGAATATTTTGGCAAATTTATGGAATTTAGCCGTCAAAAATCTACTTTTTACTCTCAAAGGTCATGAGAGTTTTGTGAATGCTGTGGCAGTTACGGCGGATGGCAAATGGGCGATTTCAGGAGGGCGGGAACACAATTTGAAAGTTTGGGATTTGTCAAGTAGAAAAGAAGTTTTTACTTTGGCAGGTCATGCTGATGCGGTAACATCTGTGGCGACTATGGCAACAAAGGCAATTTCTGTTTCGGACGATAATACTCTCAAAGTTTGGGATTTGTTAAGTCGAGAAGTAATTGCTAGTTTCAGGGGAGATAGTGCTTTGAAAGCTTGCGCTATTGCACCTGATGGGGTGACAATTGTGGCGGCGGAAGCTTCGGGACAGGTGCATTTTTTGAGGTTAGAAGAGGGGAAATAGTCATTAGCTATCAGTCATTAGTCATTAGTTATTATGCCGATCGCACTTTTAAATTTTAGCAAAAGTGCGATCGCTCTTTTCCCCCATCTAGTTTACAATTGTTCCGGGTCAATTCCCATCGCTGGCAGTCTTTCTGCCAGTACAGCAGCCTGCTGTTCGGCTTGTTCTGCACGCTCTTCGGCTTGTTCCAAGCTACGAGAAACCTCCTCATACAGCGGATTCCAGGTTTATTAAGTACAGTAGCAGCAGCTTGTAAACCAGTTTTTAAAGTGCTTAATATTAACCAAATCAAGCGCCGTAGCTAGTAAAACATCAACCATCTTGGTAGTAGTGGGCGAAAACTTACGTAAAAAAGCTTTGAGTTGTGACCACCATAATTCGATTGGATTAAAGTCAGGAGAATAGGGTGATAAATTCAGAACACTTGCACCAGCGGCTTGAATCAGTGGTTCAATCACCGCCAACTTATGGGCTGGTAGATTATCAATTAACTTCCACTGCACCCTCCCATAAGTTTTGCACTAAGCACTGTTCAACAAAAACTGCAAATGCCTGACTATCCATCGACCCGTTGAGCGTCATTAATCCTACTAGTTTTTTTAAGCTGATTGCTCCAATAACTGTGAATGAGAGCACCCCGATAAAATGGTTTTAAATCATAGACTCTACTACCACAGTTTGAACGTGCATGGGTTCGTGTTAACCCCCAGAGAACACCCATTTTATCCAAAAAAACGAGGTTGTCAGGGTCGATATTTTTCACTTTGTCCCAATATTCACACCTCAAAAGTTGCACTCGGTCAGTGGCAGATTGACTACTCCGTATTGTCTTTTTTTTCTCGTCAGATTTTCTTTGATTAATTCGCGACACATCATACTAGGACTGACAGATTGTTGGTAGCTATCTAGCCAATATTCACAATATTCTAATAAGGTACTATCAGGGTATTTTTCTACCATCTGGGCCAATTTATCTGTGGACGAGTGCAACACACTTTTAAGGCTTCCACCCTGTTTTTTTGGTTGAACTTGACCAGTCGTTTGTTTTTGTTTTAAGATTTTTTGAACAAAGGCTTTACTCACATCAAAACGTTGGGCTACTTTCCTGACTCATGTATCACCTTGTTCATAGGCTTTAATTATTTTTTTAAGAAACTCGAGCGAATAAGCTTTTATTTTTTCTGCTGATGTACTGAATGTAGTGTACCACATTTACATGGAATTTGCTGTAACTTGTAAACAGTTCGCCGTCAGGGCGGTAAATTTGCAACTCTTCACCCGACGCTCCTCTGTGGAACAGGCGCCCCGCCTGTGAATTCCTGCAATTAATTAAAAAAAAATCTCATTCACAAAAGAGCGCATCGAAAATAGGGCGGACACCACCCGCCCTACCAAACTACTTCCTCAGCAGCTTCACCCCGCGAATCGAATAATCCAAAAGCTCAATTGGGTGCATTAAAGTAACTTCCTTTCCCTGCAACTCCAAATGCTTCTTAATTTGCAAAGAACAACCCGGATTAGAAGAAGCAATCAACTCCGCCCCAGTATTCAGCAAATTCTCCACCTTTTGCGCTCCCAATTCATCAGCCACATACGGCTGAAGCATATTGTAAACTCCCGCACTCCCGCAGCACAAAACCGCATCCATAGGTTCTTTTAACTTCACCCCAGGGATTTGTTGCAGCAACTGACGCGGCTGCAAACTAATCTTTTGCCCGTGCAACAAATGACACGCATCTTGATACACAATTGTCAAATCTCCGTCAATCAAAGGATTGAGTTTCGCCGTAATTCCTGCACTTGCCAAAAACTCTTGCACGTCCTTAACATTAGCAGCAAATTTCTCCGCTTTATCCCGATATTGCGGGTCCTCTGCTAAAATGTGACCGTATTCTTTCAAAGTATGACCGCACCCAGCAGCGTTGATAATCACAAAATCAACGCCAGTATTTTCAAAGCTATCAATCATTTGTCTTGCCAAAGCTTTCGCCTGTTCCGCTTGGCCTTGGTGTTCCGGCAAAGCAGCACAGCATCCCTGACTTTTCGGAATCACAACCTCGCAACCGTTAGCCGTTAGAACTCGCACAGTAGCCTCATTAACCGGCGAAAATAACAGCCGCTGCACGCAGCCTAAAATCACGCCGACTCGATAGCGTTTCTCTCCTTGTGCCGGAATTACCTCTGGTAAATTATCTCGGAAAGAATCGACAGTAACTTTAGGCAAAATTGATTCCATCGCCGCCAAGCGAGGGAATACTTTTTTCAACAAACCTGTTTTGCGGACAAGTTTTGGCAGTCCTAATTTTTGATAAATAAACAGGGGTACAAGCAAAGGCCGCAATCTGTGAGGATAAGGGAAGAGATTAAAAATCAGAGTGCGAATTACATTGTCGGAAAAAGTGCGTTCCTGATTTCTAGTAACTTGGTGGCGAGT
>NZ_JAUBQR010000033.1:0-8777 GCF_036701385.1 Microcoleus sp. Pol12B4
CTAATTATTGATAATGTGTTGTTTTGATAAAACTGAAAATATATTTAAGTTTTAACCATAACTTCTCAGGTTTGTGATAAATCGGGCGAAGGGGGCGAAAAGTATATTATTACTTTAGCCATTTTTCTTGACTACTTTATTTACTTATTTTGCCTATTTGTATGATCCTTCTCCATCACTACCAAAGCATTTTTTATAATTTATGTATGTGACCAGATCGTAAAATTCTCAAATGTAATTGTATCATGGTCCTTCTTAAGTTAACTTAACTTATCTAAAAAATGTTGACACTTATGTATTATAATTTTTGTGTAAACACTTTACACATTTTTTCGTTTTAGGTATCGTCATTAAACCTTTTATTGATAGATTTAAAGGGAAGTTATTCAAGATTTTAATTATTTTTATTTTCAACAAGTTGCGCTAAAATTATCAGTTGTTATGCCTTAATTTTACATAATTGCATAAATTATATGGCTGAGCAATATTTTTGGTTTATTTGGTTTATAACGCTGTCTAAGTAATCTTTGTTTGGAGAAAAATGAGAACTCCCCAAAACAGTTAGCTATGAATTTTTGTGATATTGCTTGCGTAATGATAAACATCGATATTTTTTTATCTAAAATCAAAATACTAAGCTTTCATTGCTAGTAATGTATGATGTTTTCGATGGGCAAATAAACCTGCTGTGAGTGGAGAGGACTTCCCATCCACTTATGGTGATGCTGCGACTTTTGAGCGCATTAGAGTTCATTTATCTTATATTTTACCGTTATGAATACGTCAGCACTATGATACCTCATCTGTGTTACCAAGCCTATATCTGTGTACTCAAAACTTAATTATAATTCTACCATTTTTTAGAGTTAGCGTCGGCAGGCTTGGTTTGTGTAACGCCAGGTTTTAATCTTTAGACTAAAGGGGTTTATAAAAATGAATTCAGCACCGTACCATGACGACCAAAAAGCTAGCGTAACTGCGTCGTCACCCAAAATCGATAGCGACTTTCAGGCTCAGGAGTTACTTATCAATTAATTACTAATTTTATAAGGTAAAATATCAAAATAAAAATCCTAATCGGTGCTGGCTCTACCTGAGACAAGCTATAATATACAAGCTCTGTTCATGAGTTCAGCGAGGATAACTGTAGTAGAAGGAAGCAGAAATAGTATGTTGAGACAAATGAATTTACAAACCAGACTTGTGAGTGCATTTCTGATGATGGGACTGTTAGTATTTTTCGTTGCCTGGGTAGGATGGAGTTCAACATCTAATCTCAGTCACCACATAGAGACTCTCGGTAACAATAACTTACCGAGTATTGAAGCTTTATTGAAAATAAACGAGGGACAAACCCAAATTGAGTCATCAGAGAGAGCGCTAATTAATCCGGCACTCAGTCAAGAAGAAAGGCAAGATGCCTTAAACAGAATGGACAAGGCTTGGCAGCAAATTAAAGATGGGTTTAAAGCATACGAAGCCACTCCACGTAGCTCAGAGGAAGACGCACTCTATCAACAAATGCTTAAGTATTGGGAGGAGTGGGAGCAGGAAGATCAAGAATTCCTGCGAATTAATCAAGAATTTGAAAAAGTGGGAATTTTGAATCCTTTGGCTTTGCAGCTAAACCTAATTAATCAGGGTAAAAGTAAGTCGCCAGAAATGGCAACAGCCAAGACAGCTAGTAACATTTTGAATAAACTTAGGCAGCAATCTAAATTAATTCGCTTTAAATTTATTAATTCAGAAAATGCCACTTTAGCAGTGGTTGAAGCCAACAGAAAGCAAGCCGATGATGCTTATACAACCGCATACAATGATAGCAACAATACTAAAGTAGCTGTATTGTTAGGTATGACATTTGGACCGCTAATAGCTATTATTTTAGGCATAACTTTAAGCATAGCGATCGCCAAACCTTTAGATAAGGCACTGAAAGGTATTATTAATATGATTGTCAGTTCTTCTACCGAGATAGCTGCGACAATTGAGCAACAGGAACGTATTGCTGTACAACAAGCTGCTTCTGTTAATCAAACAACTACCACCATGGATGAACTGGGCGCATCATCGAGGCAATCAGCTATGCAAGCCGAGTCAGCTCTTGAGAATGCCAGTAATGTCTTAAACTTGGCAGCAGAAGGCAGTAAAGTAGTGCATAAAACCCAGCAGGGAATGTTGAGTTTGACTGAAAAAGTCGGAGCGATCGCCGATCAAGTTTTACATTTGAGCCAGCAAACCAATCAGATTGCTAATATTACCAATTTAGTAAGCGATTTGGCTAATCAAACTAATATGCTGGCAATTAACGCTACAGTGGAAGCAGTACGCAGCGGAGAACAAGGAAAGGGGTTTGGGGTGGTGGCGACGGAAATTCGCAGACTGGCCGATCAAAGCAAAAAATCGTCGGATCAGATTAATGATTTGATCAACGGTATTAAGAATTCCATTAATAAAACAGTGATGGTAACAGATGAGGGCAAGAAAACTTTAGATAATAGCCTAAAATTGACTGAAGGTACGGCGTATAATTTTAACAATGTTGCTAATGCTATTAACAGTGTAGTTGTGAGCAGTCAGCAAATTTATCTGAATACCAAACAGCAGGCGATCGCTATTGAGCAAGTGGTAGATGCGATGAATGTTCTGAATAAAGGAGCAACGGAAACAGCTAGCGGTATTACCCAAAGTCGAATTGGCACTCAAACACTTAACAAAGCTGCTTTAAATCTTACATCCTTAGTTTAATTGAGAAAAGTAATATCCTAAACTAGCGATTAAGGAGATGGGGACAAAATTTTTCCTATTCCCAATTTCCAATTTCCAATTCCCAATTTTGCCAAAGTATTGAAGGTAAGATATCCCCTTATATGAAAGGGCTGGGGAGGTTTGAAGTATCTTTTCTAAAAGGGTTATGTAGATGTGTATAGCAATTCTCAAGTGAATCAAGTACAAATTTAGATTAAAGAATTGAAGAAAGGGGGAATTGGTAATTAACTGGGAAGTACCTCACGAAAGTTGAGAACTGCTATATCAACGAGCGTTGCCCAGAGCAACTTAATATATTATACCTTGTTAGTCGCTGTGTTTCCAAAGATGCTTGGTGATTCGTCGTCCACCCATCAGTGCTCTGATTAAAATCAAGTATTGTTCAGGGGCGCGATTCCTCGCCGCCCCAAAACTCATATCCTGATTCGCCCTGCGGATGAGTGAGGATATGAGTTTTGATTAAGCTAACTATTGCAGCCAAGCCAATACAAAGGGTTGCTCAGTGTGGCAAACCCTTTGAG
The DNA here is from genome assembly GCF_036701385.1 of Microcoleus sp. Pol12B4. Lineage (NCBI taxonomy): Bacteria > Bacillati > Cyanobacteriota > Cyanophyceae > Oscillatoriales > Microcoleaceae > Microcoleus > Microcoleus sp. Pol12B4. The sequence goes on from NZ_JAUBQR010000033.1 coordinate 3,291, forward strand.
TCAGAGTCGATTGCCCAGTTGTATGCTAGATAGCACTTGACAGTTAAATTAAAAGGTTATTATGTATAGCACAACAAGTTCAGTTCGATCGACATGACTATCTACATTGGAAATCTGTCTTACCGCGCCACCGAAGAAGACCTGAAAGCAGTATTTGCAGAATACGGCACAGTCAAGCGAGTTGTCTTGCCTACCGACAGGGAAACCGGTCGGATGCGCGGTTTTGCATTTGTTGAGATGATGGAGGATGCTCAAGAAGACGCTGCAATTGCCGAATTAGACGGTGCAGAGTGGATGGGGCGCCCCTTGCGAGTGAACAAAGCTAAACCGAAAGAAGAGGGAAATCGAGGCGCAGGTATCAAGAGAAACGACGGATATTAGTCTGCGATGCGGCGGTTGACATCCTCTCGAAACCCACCTGATGCACCAGTGCGCCACTAAGGCTCAATTGCAAGCAGCAGTTGATTTTGGGGATGAAATGTCAAATCCGCTGCACAAAAACATCGATTTTTTGTGGGCTGCACTTGATTCATAACTGTTTGAGAAAGAATGAATTTATGCACGCTAATCTAGAAACCCGATTTCTTCCGCGATACCTCGCTGCTAAAAGCAAAATTTATCAGGAGAAACCGGGTTGATGAGCGTTAGTCTTAGAAAGAGTAAACTCGCCCTTTTTCATCAATATAAACTGATCGGTCTTGCCTAGTGCGGGGGTCTGATCTGGTGATGCGAATCGTCACAATGTTTGTCTGCGAGTCAACGTTATAGTCGTATTTCAAAGTTGCGGTTCCTCCTGTGGCATTAATCGGAATATTGGCAATGTCACCGGTGCGATTGCTGATGCGAACAATGATGTTTTTGCTGGCTCCGACGGGCAAGGATGACAAGCTGGCACCTGATGGACCGTATTCTAAGTTTAATCCCGTTTCATTTAACAGTCTGAGGGTAATGTTGCGAGTATTGTCAACCTGCGCTTGAGGTTGCCAGAATCCGGGTTTGGTGCCACCGTCAGTTGCAGGTTGAGATAATGCTGGATGGGGATGCAGAAAGCCCAGGGCGGCAAGTATTGCTGCGGTTGCAATAATTTTTGATTTCACTGTTGGTACCTCCGGCTCAAGAGTTGATGATATTTCTATCCTAGCTTTAAAATCAAACCTTTTGATAGCGCAAGAACGAAGAACGAAGAAGGAAGAAGGAAGAAGCAATAAAAGCAAGGGTTTGACCAATTAAAAATGTCCTCACCGTCTGGGCGGTTGTTATATAATTAGAAACTGGGTTTCTGTAGTTGTGAATAGTCTTGGAGACACGGGTTGTCTAGAAACCGGATTTCTGAGGGGGTGGCTGCTTGCCAAAGGTATGATTGAGATTAGAAACCGGATTTCTCAGGCAAAGTGCGTCCGGCATTGGTTAATTGTTCATGATCGATCGAGCGGCTTCTAGCAGCAGGCGCTGTTCGGCGCGGACGATCGCCCTGCAAGTTTGTTCTACAGCCTCGGCATTGACCGAAATAGACGAAATCCCCCACCGCACGAAGGATTCAACTGTATCGGGATACAAAGCTGGAGTGTCGCCGCAGATCGAGCAAGGAATACCGGCGGCCCGGGCCTGTTTGATTAATTGTTCGATCGCCCTCATCACTGCTCGATCGCGCCCGTTGAAAGCACCTGCTACCTGTTCGGAGTTGCGGTGAATTCCTAACAGCAATTGGGTTAAATCGTTGGTGCCGATGGAAATTCCTTGAACTCCTGCTTTTACGTAATCTGGCAATAGAAATAACACTGAAGGAACTTCCGCCATAATCCACAGTTGAAATTCGGCTGAGCGGTTTTTCCAAATAGTTTCTAAGCGCTGGCGGCAGTAGATAAACTCCTCAACCGAGCGCACGAAAGGCAAAATTAAATTAACATTCGTATAGCCAGACTCGCAGAGTTTTTGAAGTACGCACAGTTCCCAATCAAATAACTCGGGTTCAAAGGTATAACTGAAACTGCCGTGGGCGCCTGACTCGCGCAAATCGAGAGAGCGATAAAATATCGGCCGCGGCGAAACGGCAGCAGCAAATAAACTGAGGCAATCCGCCATGCGATCGACAAATTCCGATTTGCGCCCGTTTTGCAACCAAAGTTTCGGGTTTTGACAGTCCAAAGCTTCCAATGCCATTAATTCCGATCGCAGCAATCCGATGCCGTCTATTGGCAGATTTTTGAGGCGGTCGATCGAACTTGTTTGGCTGACATTAACTAGCAGTTGAGTCGCCGTTGGTGGGCCCCAAACATATTCGGCAGACTCAGATTGTCGAGATTTATGCCCGGAATTGGACGATCGATCTGAGGTTGAAGATTGGTGGTTGGCTATTGACATTTTGGCTGCTGTACTGTATGTATCTGCATTTGTTGCTCTGTCCAGAAGTCGGCGGCTGTCTGCTATCTCGATCGCATCGTGTTGGGCGAGGGCAAAAACTTCTCCGCTATCGCCGTCTACCAACACGGAATCGCCCGAGGCGATCGCTCGCGTGGCCCCGACCACTCCCACAACGGCGGGAATCCCCAATTCTCTCGCTAAAATGGCGCCGTGGCCTGTCATGCCTCCTTGTTCGGCAACCACCCCAGCAGCAACTTTCAGCCAAGGCAGCCAATTCGGATCGATTGCCCGGGCTACCAAAATGCCTCCGGCTAAGAATTCCGCGTTTTCAGGGTGGGAATTAGTCATAACTTGGGCAATTGCTTCGGCTTTTCCTGATGCTGCTGCCACACCTCTGAGTATCGCAGGAGTTCGGGCTGGGGCGATCGAGTTTGGGTGCTCTGGGGCGATCGAATTTCCCTCTACCGGCGCGACTTTTTCCCCTTTCACAAGACGAACTTGAGTGAAATAAAACTGCGGTTCGCTGCTGTTTGCTGTCTGGTTTAGCGTCCACTCCAAAATTAAATCCGAGTCAAATTCTGCCTGCGCTTTTTTACTCAATTCCATTATTTCTCGCAGTTGCGCTTCCTCTAAAACGTATTCTGTTTGTGCTTCCTCTCCCAGGGCTAAAACTTGCACGCAACAGTCACCAAAATCAGGAATTAGAAATGGAGAATCGGGAATTGGGAAAGCAGAAAACTTGCCGATATGCAGTTTTTTTTTCTGTTTTCCATCGCCGACTTTGAGATTGTAGGCTAATGTTTTGTAACCGATCCGCTGGAATTTAATCGCGCTTGTTTCCGGCTGCACTTGATAGTAATCGGGGATGGTTTCTCCCCTAGCGAGGGACAATCCCAAACCGCTGGTGGCTTGGATTTCCCACTGTGCGCCCGCCTTTGTTTTCACCTCGCCCGCGGTGATCGCTTCTTGAAGTGGCTGCACCAAAACTGCGGGATTGATTTGCTGTACCCGCAGGCCGCACCGCTGCCAGTAAAATAGACTTCGGGCTCTGAACATTTCTGCCCAAGCTCGTTTGAGTCCGGCCCCAATGGCTTCGGGTTCTGCCCGTACTGCCTGAGATTCCAGAATGCCGACTGTTTTCGGGTTCCAGGAAGTCAGGGAAGGGCGAAAAATTAAGGCTGTAGAGTTTAAGTTTGACTGTGAGTTGAGTTGAGAAACAGCAGACTCTAGGGTGGAGAGCAGTGAATCTGGCAGTTTGCCGGCGAGGATTTGGTTGCGGATGCTGCGGGCGATCGATTGCAGTTGTCTGGGTTCATCTACATTCAAGTGCAGGGAAGAGTGTGGCCAGTCAGCAAACAGCGGTTCTAGCCAGTCGATCGACTCTAAAAACTGCCAGAATGTGGTAGCCGGCACGACAAAACCCGGTACAACAGGATGATTTTTCTGGAGCAAACAGCTCAAGTAAAATGCTTTTTCTCCCACTGCATCTCGGTCTGAAGGTTGAATTTTGTCTAACCAGTAGAGGTTTTTCACGCTGCGAGCCTGTCGGTGGAAACTGATTGAAGTTGAAAGTTTTTCCCATTAATCACTTACGACAATTTTAGGATGAACAAGCGACAATGGACGGGATTAGTCAAATCTTTTCTCAATCTATTTCTTAAGTCTAACTGTCCTCTTTGTCAGCGACCGGCCGCCGGAGAGTTTTGTCCGTACTGTCACAAGCAACTTCAGCGATGTCAGTTAAGCGATCCCCGTCGATTTTGGCATTCAGAGCAGCGTGTTTTTGTATGGGGTGAGTACGGCGGGGCTCTCAAAAGGGCGATCGCAGCTTTGAAATATGACGGCAATCCGCAATTAGCCAAACCTCTAGGCGGCTGGCTGGCAGAAGCTTGGCTGAGTTTTCCGGAATTAGCTATAGACAATTTAACAGTTGTACCGATTCCCCTGCATCAAGAAAAGCTCAAGGAGCGCGGTTTTAACCAGGCCGAACTTTTGGCTGAAAGTTTTTGCGAGCTGACTGGTTTGCCTTTGCAGCGACACGGTTTGGATCGGGTGAAAAATACTCAGGCTTTATTCGCTCTGACGCCACAGCAGCGGCAAGCGGAAATGAAAAATGCTTTAAGTTTGGGGAAAGATTTTCGTCGTCGCCTCCCGCGCGATCGAGTGCTGTTAGTTGATGATATTTACACTAGCGGTACTACGGTTAAGTCGGCAATTAAAATATTGGAACAGTCAGGAATTTCGGTTTATGGAACTGTGGCACTTGCAACTCCGAATAAGAGCGATCGATAAGTTGTGGGTGACTTTAATTTTCAACAGGTTTGTAGTGAGGAAATGATATTTATCAGGCTTTGCTAATAAGATTTTTTTGGGAAAACGAACCGCGAAGACGCTAAGGACACTAAAAAAGAGAAGGGAGAGAGTTTAGACGGAAAGCGGGAATTGGTTGCTGATGTTCCAACGGCTGCCGTCGTGAAGGAGTAAAGTTAATGCCGAAGTGGTAAACTCAAAGTGGAGCGATCGCCCGGAGAATTCCAACCAAGCCGTTTGAAAATTCTCCTTAGTTAAATCACGAAAGGCTACAGTCATGTGCGGTACAAATGGGCGAGTCTGAGAAACTCGATCGACTATTCCCAAAGTTGCCTCGATATACCTCATCAAATCTTTGTGAATCTCCAGCAATTCGGGTGATTTGACAACATCAGCGTAAATGACGCGGGGCGCGAAAGCAGCAAAACCGGATAGAGTAACGGGAATGGGCCGCCGGTTTACAGAAAACTGGTTCAAACTTTCCTCTAATTTGGAAACATCCTCCGCTAACGAGTGAAAAGGAGGTTGCAGCGTGATGTGCGGCGGCGAATTCAAAGCACCGAGGCTGTTGTAATGTTCCGCAAAATATTGTTGAATCTCAGTAATGTGCTGTTCAATATCGGGAGGCGGCACTAGGGCAATAAAAAATCGCTGTTTTGACTGGTTCATCGGATAACATCGCAGTTAAGAAAGGATAGTGCAAAATGGAATATAGAGCATTTGCCCTAGATCCCATTGGCGATCGCCCATTCCCAATCTAAAATATAAAATCTAAAATCCCAAATAAAAATGCCTTGGTTTGTCAAAATTGAGCAA
>NZ_JAUBQR010000033.1:8877-10348 GCF_036701385.1 Microcoleus sp. Pol12B4
CGATCGCCCATTCCCAATCTAAAATATAAAATCTAAAATCCCAAATAAAAATGCCTTGGTTTGTCAAAATTGAGCAAGGAATTGTCGAAAAGCCTGTCTTTGACCAATACGTGCCAGCTCACAGAGCTTATGTCCGAGAGTTGATTTCTAAAGGACACCGAGCGAAAACTGGCTACTGGGCGAGGCGGGGCGGCGGTATGTTGCTGTTTGAGGCGGGTTCGATGGATGAGGCGAAGGCGATCGTCGCTGAAGACCCGCTGGTGAAGAACGGTTGCGTTATTTATGAAATTTATCACTGGTGCGTGGTTGAAGAATAAATAACTGTGTTATACTGATAAATGAACTGGACCCACGCGATTCCAACGCCCAAATCTTGTCAGGACCGGAAGGTAGCAGCAACACGGGATGCTTGTAATAGGCGTGGTCTCCGGTTCACCCAGTTTTATGAGGTATAGCTCCTATGCCTGGTTTCGGAGATATTTTACAAAAAGCAGTTTACCTTGGTGTCGGGCTAGCTTCCTACGCTGGTGAAAAAGCTGGCAGCAAGTTAACTGAATTACGCACTGAAGCCCAAAAGCTGGCAGACGAATTGGTGAAACGGGGTGAGATGTCAACGGAAGAAGCCCGTCGCTTTGTTGACGATATGGTGCAACAGGCTCAGCAGCAGCCCCCCGTAGAATCGGCTGGCGACAAAAAACCGGCTGAACCTCGGCGGATTGAAATTGTTTCTGAGGAAGAAGATGTCTCGGTAAAAGATGCTAAAGAGACAGGCGGCGTAGACAAGCTCCGCGAACAGGTGCAGAATTTACAAGAGGAATTGCGGCGGCTGAAGCGGGATTAAGCAGGAAAAAACTCGCTCAGCAAAGCAGGAAGGGAACTCAGGATAATACTCTTGAGTTCCCTTTTTGAATATCTCCCCTGTCAGATGTGGACGGATATCAGGCAATAGGTAATAGAATTGAAAGTAGGTGCGATCGCTTCGCATGAGGCTGGCTGCACCTGTCTGTAAAATATTTTGTAATAGCAAGCTGTCAAATTCATGGAAGATTGGTCTAAAGATTTTTTTGGAGTAATGGAAAATGCTGTTTCTGAAGTAGAGCATTTTTTCAGCGAAATGGGCGAAGAGTTTGTCGAAATGCTGGACGTTTTGGCAAAAATGTCGGAAGAGTTTACTGAACAAGTACAAAATAATCTGATTAATGACATTGACAGTTATTTCAATGAATTTGACGGTTTATTTAATGAATTTATCGAACCGATAATTGAAATTTGCCGCGACTTCGACCCGGAGTTTGATGAGATAGATTTGTCGATGGTGACTTATGTAGACCCTTCGCCGACGCAGCAGCCGGCTTGTCGCGGTTGTCGCAACTATCACGGTCAAGTTTACGGGGGAAATTTGTTGGTTTGTGCGATGCACCCTACTGGTGTGGAATCGGAGAGTTGTGCTGATTGGGAAACTGACAGCGAT
>NZ_JAUBQR010000033.1:10448-23509 GCF_036701385.1 Microcoleus sp. Pol12B4
TTGGATTTCCGAAAATGCCGCCATCGCTGCAATTGCGACAGTATCAGCGAGTGGCGGTTGCTAATTGGTTTGCGAATCAGGGACGCGGTACGCTGAAGATGGCGACGGGTAGCGGCAAGACGATTACTGCACTGGCGATCGCCACTGAATTATACAATAAAATTAACCTGCAAGTCCTGCTCGTAATTTGCCCTTACTGCCACCTGGTGAATCAGTGGGCGCGCGAATCCGAGAAATTTGGTTTAAAACCTATTTTGGCTTTTGATAGCGCCCGCAGTTGGCAAAATAAGCTGGCTGCGGGTTTGTATGAAGTGCGATCTGGCGAGCGAGCATTTCTCACAATCATCACTACTAATGCTACCTTAATGGGAGATAGTTTGCGATCGCAACTGCGCTATTTCCCAGAAAAAACCCTGATTATTGGAGACGAAGTTCACAACTTAGGCGCGCCCCGTTTAGGAGAAAGTTTGCCGCGCAATATTGGACTACGACTCGCCCTTTCCGCCACCCCAGAAAGGCATTTCGACGAACAAGGAACCGAAGCTATTTTAGATTATTTCGGCCCTGTTTTGCAGCCGGAACTCACTTTAGCCGACGCCATCCGCCAAAAAGCATTAGTACATTATTTATACTATCCAATTTTAGTAGAATTGACAGAAGCCGAAACCCGCAAATATTCCCGCTTAACTCAAAAGATTGGCTGGGCGCTTTGGGGCGATGAAAAAGTAGAAGAAAACGATGCTTTAACGACTTTATTAATGCAGCGAGCCCGGTTGATTGGGGCGGCGGCTAATAAATTAGTAGCTTTGCGAGAATTAATGATTCACCGTCTCGACACAGCCCATACTTTATTTTACTGCGGCGACGGTGCGATCGAAGGAGGTGCGCGCCGAAATAACAACCGCCAACTAACAGAAACTGCGAAGTTATTGGGTTCAGAATTAGGCTACCGAGTTAACACTTATACTGCGGCAACTCCTTTAGCAGAAAGAGAACGATTGCGCCAGCAATTTGAGAGTGGAGAATTGCAAGGTTTAGTCGCGATTCGCTGTTTGGATGAAGGCGTTGATATTCCAGCAATTCGCAATGCTGTAATTTTAGCAAGCAGCAGCAATCCGCGCCAGTTTATTCAGCGCCGAGGACGCATTTTGCGGCCGCATCCGGGGAAGGAAAGGGCAACTTTATTTGACATGATAGTTTTGCCTCCAGATTTGGGCAGAGAAACCTTAGAAGTCGAGCGCAATTTGCTGCGAAAAGAGTTGAAGCGGTTCTTGGAATTTGCAGATTTAGCCGATAATGCTGGAGAAGCTAGGGTGAAATTGCTGCAAATTCAGAGACGGTACGGGCTATTAGATATTTGACATTTATTAAGGTTCGGTTTATGTTTGAGAATATAGAATTATTTGATAGCAGTTTTAGTTGCTAGTTTAGTTCGCGATCGCACCCAGACTTCAGAAACCAGGTTTCTTTGTAGATTTCTCGTGACTGTTCGCAAAACTCGTAGAAACCGGGTTTCTCGCCCATGAGCCTAGGCCCTGTATATTTTAATATTTGCAAAAACAATATGACGGAAAATCTGAATGAAAATCTGATTATGGCATTTAGATATGAAGATAGTGCGATCGCAGCCGTACCGACAAGCATTTTAGCAGAAAAGCGTTCTGCTTATCAAACTCACCAGGAATTTAGCGACGTACAGCAACCAATTACTAGCGCGCCGCCCGAAGTCCGACAAATTATCGAGCGGGTATTGGAAATTGAAAAAGATAAGTTGTATATGAGAGCTCCCCGCCACATTAACGATGACATTTTAAAAATCATTAAGGAAGCAATTGTATGAAGTTAATCTCAATTACTCTGTGCAACTTTCGTCAATTTTACGGCAAAAGCCCCGAAATTAAGCTAGCTTGGGGTGGGCAAAATATTACAGTAATTCACGGGAATAATGGCGCTGGAAAAACTGCATTAATGAATGCCTTTACGTGGGTACTTTACGGAAAATTTAGCGCAGCTTTTGCGGCGGAAGAACAATTAGTAAACAAGCGCGCTCTGGCTGAGGCAGAAATGGGAAAAGCCGTAGGCTGTTGGGCGGAAATTGTGTTTGAGCACGACAGCACGCGCTATCAAGCAAGACGCATTTGTCGTGGTTATAAAAGTGAAAGCACTGTAGAACATGGCAAGGCTGAATTGTTTCTGAATGTAGCAAAAGAGAACGGTCTCTGGCTGAAGCCGGATCAGCATCCCGATGATATTATCGGGCGGATTTTGCCGGAAAGTTTACATAAATATTTCTTCTTTGACGGGGAGCGAATCGAGCAAATTGTCCGCCACGACAAGAAGGCAGAAATTGCGGAAGCTACTAAGGAGTTGCTGGGGGTGGAAGTGTTGAATAGATCGATCCGGCATTTAGGAGAAGCAAAAAAATCTCTTGAGACAGATTTAAATATAATTGGGAATGCTGAAACGAAGAAACTTTTAAAAGACAAGCACAAAATTGAGCAAGAAGCTGAGCAACTTGCGAGCAGACAAGTAGAAATAGAGCGGGAATTGGCGAACCAAGGGGAGTTAAAAAGAGCAGTTAATAGCAACTTGTTGGAACTTAGCGGTGCTGCGGATTTACAAAAGTTGCGAGACGAATTGGAAATGCAGAAAAGTTTATTTAAGCAACAAATTGTACAGGCTACAGATGCTCTAAAGCGAGCAATCTCTGTGCGCGGTTACGCGGTCTTTCTGTCGGATGCGGCGGCGGAATTTGAAGTAATTATTGGAGGTTTGCGGGAAAAAGGCGATTTACTTTCGGGGATTCAGCGACCGTTTTTGGAAGAGTTATTAGCGCAGCAGCAGTGTATCTGCGGTGCGGAGTTAGTGGAGGGATCTGAAGCTCGCCAACAGGTTAGCGGTTGGATGGATAAAGCTGGAATTGGGGATGTGGAAGAAACAACTATTCGGATTAGCGATCGCGTAGATGAAATTGAGAGACAAGTGGCTGATTTTTGGGAGGAAATTGACCGACAGCAAGGCAATATCAGCCGTGACAGAACCGAACTTTCTCGGGTGGAAAATCAGCTAGACGATATTCACAGCAAGCTGCGAAATTTTCCTGACGGCGATGTCAGCCGCTTGCAAAAGCGGTTGGATGAAATTGAGGCAAAAATTGGCGATTTACACCGGGAAACAGGCTCTAACCAGCAGCAGATTGAGAGTTTGAATGCGCAGGTATCGGCTTTGAACAAGCAAATCGACAAGCAGCAACTAAACGAGCAAAGGCAAGTATTAGCCCAGCGCCGGATTGCTGCAACTCAGGATGCGATCGATCGCCTAACAGAAGTGCGATCGCGCTTAGAAAAACAGTTTTGTTCTCAGTTAGAAAAGCGGGTGCAAGATATTTTTAGTCAAATTTCATTTACTCCTTATATCCCAAAGTTGAGCGATAAATACGAACTAACGCTAGTAGAAAATACGTCGGGAAAAGAATCTTTGGTTGCCGCTTCTACAGGAGAAAATCAAATTCTCAGTTTGTCGTTTATCGGCGGAATTATTGACGGCGTGCGGGAGTGGAGTCAAAAAAATACTTTGATGGGCCCGGATAGCAGTACGTTTCCAATTGTGATGGATTCTCCCTTTGGCAGTTTGGACGAGATTTATCGCAAGCAAATCGCGAATAAGCTGCCAAAGTTGGCGAATCAATTGGTAGTTTTGGTGACAAAAACTCAGTGGCGCGGAGAAGTTGCTCAAGAGATGGAAAGTTCTATAGGCAGGGAATACGTGCTGGTGTACAATTCTCCGAAAGCTGATTGTGAAGAAGATGCGATCGAACTTGGCGGGACGCGCTATCCTTTAGTTAAGCGCAGTCCCAATGAATTTGAATATACGGAAATTGTAGAGGTGGATTATGGCTTCTAATTCGGTAATTACGCAGGTTTTGGAAACGGATATTTGGGTGAAGGCGACGTGGGAAGAGTTTCTGAATTTTGCTGAGGATTCAGCATGGGAAAAGGGCAAGTTTTATTACTATCAAGAACACATGAGGGTAGAAATGTCACCAGTAGGGCCGTTGCACGGGCGTCAAAATTCGATCGTTTCTTATGTAATTATTCTTTTTGCCACCTTGAGAAATATCCGAGTAGTTCAGTTTACTAATACCAGTTTTCGTAAAGCAGGTATTGGCGAGTTTCAACCTGATTTAGCTTACTATATCGGTTCAGATTTGAGAGTGCCTCCTGATGACAGCAATTCAACAGTTGATTTGAATGAATACGATCCGCCTAATTTGGTAGTAGAAATTGGGGCATCTTCTTTTAACGATGATTTAGGCACTAAGCGGTTGCTTTACGAAAATGCAGGAATTAGTGAATATTGGGTGGAACGTGCAAACACGCGGGAGGTTTTTGCGTTTGCGATTAATGGCGGAGGTAGCGGGAGAATTCAAGAGTCGCGGGTTTTACCGGGGCTGGAAATCCGGTTAGTTGAGGAAGCTTTGAACCGGAGTCAAACAGAAGATGATGGGGAAATAAATCGCTGGTTGATTCAAACTTTTAGTCAAGGTTGAAGGGAGTTTGACGTGAAAAAAGAGTATCATAAGTTGGTTCGCGATCGCATTCCTGAAATTATTCGGGAAAGCGGGAATGAATGCGAGTTTGTAATTTTGTCTGAAGCAGAATACCGTCAAGCTTTGCTGCAGAAATTGATTGAAGAAGCGGGGGAAGCGGCGGAGGCCCAGGAGGAAGATTTGGTGGCGGAATTGGCGGATTTGTATGAGGTGATAGATGCGGTGATGGCGAGTTTTGGCATTTCGGGCGATCGGCTTTTGGCGGAACAAATGAAGCGACGGGAAGCAAGAGGAGGTTTTGCACAAAAAATTATGTTATTGCGGACATGGTGAAGTGCGCCTGTGCGGACTTTTGGATATTTGCGAGATGTATTATAGTTAGAAACTAGATATTATGGCAATGGCTGCTAACAAAATTAGAATTGCTAAAGATAAAGCGGAGTTAGTCAAATCATTAACTTTATCGGATAACAACACTGGCCCTTTCCAGACTTACGCCGATGTCATCGCTTTCGCTGCATCCTTGGGAAAGCAGCGGAAAAAACGATCGCCTTTGGGGGAAATTTCTAAACGAGAACCCGGTGCGATAGATGTTGATATTTTTGTATCCAGGGGTTACGATATGGCGATTAAGTTAATTGCGATCGCCGAAACCAAAAATCCTCAAATTCTCTCCCATCTCGACGAACAATTGGAAGCAGAACGCTTGCAAATTTTTGAAGAATATGCTAATGGTGGACTGGAAATTTTGCGAGAAGAGTTGCGGGGTGCGGCGGATTATACCGATCGCCTTTTGTTGGTTTTGATTTCTGAAAGAGACAATCAACATCGGTCAAATGAAGAATTCGATTTAAGCAAGTTCTTATTTTAATAGGTTTTAAATGAAGCACATCCCAAAAGATATAATCCAGAGATGCTTAAAGCAAGCTGCAAAATTTCTCGCTTACAGTTACTCAGCATTTATTATCTGCTATTTCATTTTCAAACTAATTTTTTGGGATAGACTGTGGATTATTGCCTTAATTAGCACTTTTAGCCCCTTAATTTTATTCCCACTTTTCTTGCTTCCGATCATCGGAGTGTCAATTATCAAAAAAAGATGGTTCACTATTATTTCGGCTATCGCCTGCATCCTCCTAATAAGTTGGCTGCACGTCAAATACTTTTATCCCACACCAATCAAAATCACAGATTCCCAGCCCAGCATCAAAATTTTATCCCATAACCTCAGTTGGCATAAAACTCAGTCACCTACTTTACTAAAACTGATTAACCAGCAAAAACCAGATATTATCTTTTTACAAGAAATCGTTAGGAAACATACCGAAAGAGCTTTCACCTGGTTAAAAGCAGACTACCCGTATCAAATTGGCACTCCCCCTGTAGGAATTCTCAGTAAATATCCGATTGTATCTAGCGAAATACTGCACTTAGCCGGCCATCCAGAAACGCAGCAGCGGACAATTATTAAATTTAACGAACAAGAAGTAGTGATTTATAATATGCAAGCTACCGGGCCGTGGTTGAGCCGATATAAAAAATTGCGTTTTCTCAAAATTCCAGTTTACAAATATGACAAACGATCGCCTGAAATTCAAGACTTAGTGCAGCGAGTTGAGCGAGAAACTCTGCCAGTAATTGTCGCGGGCGATTTTAATATGACAGACGAAACTCAAGACTATGACAGAGTGCAGAAAGTCATGCAAGATTCTTTCCGAAAATCTGGATTTGGGTTTGGTTTTACCTGGCCTCACGGTTGGGAACTTAACTTATTGGTAAAAAGCGCGAATTGGAGATTAAATTATCCGGTTTGCCGGATTGATTATATTTGGTATTCAAAGCATTGGGGTGCTAAATCTAGTTCGGTTTTGGAGGCAACTGAGTCGGATCATTTGCCTGTAGCAGCAGAACTCATTTTATTGACAGCGGCTAGATAGCGAGAATTAGTCTATACTAGAAAAATTAGCGGGGATTAGGGGGTACGGCGTTGAGCTTGAGAGATTTAGCGATTCAAGATGAGTACCGGAGCGATCGCTGCGATCTAATCCAAGAATTTTACATTCCTTGTTTGGAAAATGCTACAGTTTACAAGCGAGCCGTTGGTTTTTTCTCTAGCACTTCGATGGCAGCCGCCGCAAAAGGACTGACAGCATTGATTCGAGTGGGCGGCAAGATGCAGCTCGTGGCTTCTCCACATTTGTCCCCAGAAGATGCGGAGGCGATCGCGGCAGGGTTGAGACAGCGGGAAGAAGTCATTGCGAGTGCAATTTTGCGAGAACTCGACTTAGAGTTTGAGCAAACTGTGCGCGATCGCTTAGTTTGTTTGGCTTGGCTGTTGGGACAGGGAGTGCTGGAAATCAAGCTAGCAATTCCTAAAAACCTTCGCCGTTACGGCATCTATCATGAAAAGTTAGGAATATTTGCCGATAAAAACAGCAATTTAGTTGCTTTTACTGGTTCAGCTAACGAAAGTTCATCAGCTTTAATTGACAATTTTGAATGTATTGATGTATTCTGTTGCTGGCATCAGGGAGTCAGCGATCGCGCTCTAAGAAAAGCTGAAAACTTTCAGCGGCTGTGGAATAATAATACTGAGAATTTAGAAGTAATAAGCTTTCCCGAAACTGCTCGGAGATCCCTGCTGCGGCTGTACCCGGAGCGATCGCCTCAATGGGAACCAGGACTGCCACAAAAACCTAAACCATCTGTTTCAGAACGTAAAGGAAGTTATAAAGTAGTTCCTTTAAAAGAAGAACCCCCCGCGAAACCTCAAAGCGAAACGCTCCAGATGCCAAGCGATATAACGCTGCGACCCCACCAGATACGCGCTCAGCGCGAGTGGTTTACTCATTCTGGAAAAGGCATTCTTGAAATGGCAACTGGCAGTGGAAAAACTATCACGGCACTTGCCGCTGCTACCAATCTATACAAACATATTGGTTCCCCATTACTAATAGTTATTGTCTGCCCCTATCTTCACCTTGTTTCCCAGTGGATAGAAGAAGCAGGACGCTTTAGACTCAACCCACTGCCTTGTGCTATCAGCCGCACTCGATGGGAAGAAGAGCTATCAGTTCGCCTCTACAACTTAAGAGCTAAAATCCAACCTCTAGCAAGCATAATCACCTCTAATGCTACTTTCTCCTCAGAACTTTTCCAACACCAAATCCGCAAATTTTCTAGCCCGTTTCTCTTAATTGTCGATGAAGTTCACAATTTTGGTGCAGAGCAGTTGCGGACTTGTTTACCTGAAAAGGCTGGTTATAGATTAGGACTCTCTGCTACACCAGAACGCTGGTTTGATGCAACAGGAAGTAGGGCACTAACTGACTATTTCGGATCAACTTTGGTTCACTACACTCTGAGTGAAGCTCTTAAAGAAGGGGTTCTTTGCCCCTATCGCTAACTTGTAGAACTCACAGATGATGAATTCGATCTATATTATGAGTTAACCGTAAAAATTGCTCGCGCTTTGGAGGCAAATAATAAAGCTTTACAGGAAGCATCGACAGGCATCGAGGCTTTGCTAATTCAGCGATCGCGCCTCATTGCCACAGCCCAAGGCAAACTTGAGGTTTTACAGTCGCTTATGGCTCCTATGAGGCATACCACACACAACCTGATCTATTGCGGTGATGGTACAGTGGAAACAGAATCAGAGAAATCTGTAGAACGCCAAATTGATGCAGTCACCCGGTTATTAGGTCGTAATTTGGGTATGACAGTTGCTAAGTACACTGCTGAAACTCCTCTGAGTCGGCGAGAAGAACTACGGCATCAGTTCGCGCAAGGTGAGGTTCAATGCCTGGTTGCTATTCGATGTTTAGATGAAGGAGTTGATATTCCAGAAACACGAAGAGCTTTCATTCTTGCCAGCAGTTCTAATCCCCGTCAGTTTATCCAGCGGCGGGGCCGTCTTTTACGAACTTCACCAGGAAAACAAATCGCAGAAATCTTTGATTTTGTAGTGGAACCGCCCGCACAGTTCACGCGCCTTGATTCTCCCCATTATGCCCTAACTCGCGGTTTATTTGGAAAAGAGTTGAGGCGGACAATCGAGTTTGCTAAACTGGCTGTCAATGGGCCAGAAGCCCTGGGTAAATTATTAGATTTGCGCGATCGCTTAAACTTACTTGACTTAGGCGTGGAGGAATGAAATGTCAGGAGCGGAAGAGGATATGAAAAAGCAGACCGAGTCTATTCTCAGAGAGCTAAGTGCTGAAGAGCGCGAAATTCTATGGAGGGTTATTAAAGCAGAGCGCGACAAGCTCCACATGAAAAATCCAAGAGGTATTAATGAAGATATTTGGAAAGCAATTACGGAGATTATCAAATGATTTTTAAGCAACTCATTATTGAAAACTTTCGTCAATTCTCTGGTAAGCAAGTTCTTAACTTTGCCACCAACCCCCAAACCAATGTTACCGTGATTCATGGGTTTAACGGTTCAGGAAAAACTACTTTACTGAATGTTTTTATTTGGTTATTGTACGGAGTATTTTCACCAGACTTTGAAAATCCAGAGGATTTAGTAACCGAGGCAGTATTCGCGCAGCTTAAACCTCAACAAAATATGGTCACGTCGGCCAAGTTAATCTTTAACGATAAAGGACTAGACTATACAGCCGAACGAAAGCTTCTCATCGGTAAAGATGATACAGGCAAACGCTGCATTCATAGACCTGCTGAATTAACTTTGAAATATATCGATGAAACAGGGGAAATTAAAGAACGAGGTAACCCCCAAGACTCCCTAGAACAGCTATTGCCCAAATCCCTTTACCCTTTCTTCTTCTTCAACGGCGAACGCATTGAAAAACTGGCAAGTACAGAAGCCGGCGAACAGATTGAATCAGGGGTGAAAGTGCTGCTGGATATAGAAGTATTCGACCGGGCGATCGCACACCTTGACCCGAATGGGAAAGTCGCGAAGGATTTGCGAGATGAAATAGCCAAGCACGCTGGTCAAGAAGGCTTGAAAGCAAGTCAAGAACGCAACCACATAGAAGAACAAAAGCAAGAGGTGGAAGAAGAACTCGCACAAATGCGGCTCAATCTCAAAGCCTTCTATGAGGAGAAGGAAAAAATAGATACCAAGCTTTCTGAAATGCCTGAGTTAGCCATTTGGCTAACTGAACGCAAAGCGAAAGAAAAAGAACTGGAATCTACCAAGGAACAGTTAAGAGAAAATCGTAGGAAATTAGCACAGCAGCTATCACAGCACGGTTATTTAGTTTTAGTTCCAGAGATTCTAGCAAAAGCAAAGGAAATCTTAGCATCCGCTCATCAAAAAGGGGAATTGCCCATTCCCATGAAACGTCAGTTTGTCAGCGAACTGCTTGAAAAAGGGGAGTGTATCTGCGGGCGCGATTTGATTGAGGGTCAAAATTTTTACAAGTACGTGAGAGAGTGGCGCGATCGCGTCGGTTCAGAAGAGTTAGAGGGGGCGGTATCAGTCACAAACGCAAAATTACTGTCACTATTCCAGCGGCGCGAAACCGCTATTCTAGAGATTGCCAAAATTCAAACAAAACAAGGCGAACTTCATCAAGACATTCGCCGCCTACAGGAAGAACTGGACGAGCTCTCGTCTCAAATTGGCAATCGCGAGTACGGCGAGGATCGCGTCAAACTTGAAGGACAGCGCAAGAAATTAGAAACAGAAATTACTAATTTGAGCATTGAAATTAATGATAAGGAAAAGCTAATTAAGGAATTAGAAGCGCAGCTCGAGGAGAAAGATCGCGAAATCAAAAAGCTAGATAAGGTAGACAAGCGGGGAAAGCTAGCCCAACAGCGCTTGGAAGCTATGTCAAATGTTAAGTCCGCGATTGAAAAGATCAGGAAACTGCGTCACCAACAGCTTAGCCAAGATTTGTCGCAGCGATTGGGTGAGGTGTGGAGTCGGATCGCAATCAAAGACTACCAAGCTAAGCTTGATGAGCAATATCATCTGTGTCTGACTAAGAATGTTGGTGGCGTTGAGAAGCATGTGGGTGCTTCTACAGGTGAAAAACAAGTGCTGAGTCTCGCCTTTATTGGCAGCTTAGTCGATAAAGCTCGCTCAATCTATGATGAAAAGGTGGATCGAAATCAGTCAATTCTTTTTAAAGGCGGACTCTACTCACTGGTCATAGATGCACCCTTTGGTCAACTAGAGTCGGAGTATAAAAGAGAGTTAGCTGTCTGGATACCCACTCTTGCGCCACAGGTAATCTTCTTGGTTCCTGACAGCCAGTGGAAAAAAGAAGTTGAGGAAGAGTTGCAGTCAAGAATAGGCTCTGAGTGGATACTGCAATGCTTCACTACCAAAGAAGGAACAAAGACAAAGACAATTACTTTGCGGGGACGGGAATATCCCTATGTAGTCAAATCTAATCATGAATTTGAACAAACCCAGATTGTAGAGGTGGAACACTAATGGCAGAGAAATTTATTACCATGCCTGCCGACTTTGAACAGTTAATTGACCAACTGAGAGAGCAAGGCCCTTTTGAAACGAATAAAGCCGTAATGAATTTTGCCGCCGCAGTTGGCTGGTATTTTGTCAAAAAGAGAGAGCCCAGAGGTAAGGGCACTCACGGTCGCGAAATCCGCTGGAATGTTTTTGAAGGTAGCAATGATGACGCATTTATCCATGTTTTAGCATTAGCTGAATCCGAGTCAATTGAAATACTGGGACGCGATCGGCAAAAAGGCGAAGACGATCCCATTAAAGTATTTGAGGAGTATGCTACGGCTGGACTTCAATATATCCAAGGCAAATGCGTTGATGTTCCAGGCGATCTACTTGACAATCTTTTGGATCTAATCGCTGAGGTAAATGCCCGTCCAGTCGCTCCCCCTCCAGGTTTAGAGGGGCTAACGCCTGAAGCTCTAGACTTCTTAGCAGGATGAATAATTTATAGATTATCCTGGGGCTATGAAAACTAATGTAAATAGAGGGATTTTGCTAAGACAGCCCTGGCGGCAATCCTACCTCTTGCGGCTGCACCAATCGGCCGTTAAAACTAACAGCTTTATCCTCAAAAGTCCTCGCTTCCGCCACCGCTTGCCGCAAATGAGCTCGCTCCATATCGTCCTGAATTCCCCCCACCAAATATACAATTAACTTCGTCGCTAAATCCTTTCCAGAAACTAGCACTCGCTTTTTGTTCGGATCGTACAAAATCCCGTACCAGGCAGACTCAGGATTGTCCATGTGGCTAAATCCTTCATCCACATCGTACCTGCGGAGTTTGTCGAAAATAGATTTCAGGGAAAGTTTCTTCCTAAATACTAGAATTCCCAAAGCATTAGCTAAAGCAATTTGACCGACTGGACGGAACAAAATATTTCCCTCGCCCCCTGGCTTTTCAAAACTAAATCGGCGCAATTCAGCCGTTTCTTCGCCGCTTTCAATTCTTTGATAGCTGGGTAAAGTTGCTAAATGATCGAACAATTTTTTAAACTCTTCAATTCCCTCTTTTAGTTCTTCATCTTCGGGACGCATGGGGATTAAACCTTTTCGTTCCGGCTTCCAATGAGGGAATTTGTATTCTAAATACCGTTCGGACATATCTTGCAGCGCTTGCAATGTGGTTAAGACAGTTGATTTTGCTGCGACTGTGGCGCTATCCCAATTGACGCGGGGGTTTCTGTCATCTTGTTCTTTTAATAAGGGATGGGTGACGGCAATTTTTCGGGCCGCGATCGCAAATCCGTTGTCCTCGTTCAATAATGCTAGCTGGCCCTGACTCAGCGTTACCGCCATTAGGTTAACGTGCACAAAGATCGATCGCACGCGCCGTTGTGCTTGCTGTCGCGTTTCCCCTGCTACCGCCGCCGGGATAAACTCAATCCCGATTTTTTCGTGAGCTAATTTATACACGGTTTCGGGGTCTATTTGATACTCTTCTGCTAAATCTTCCAGAGTAATTGCAGCGCCCACAGGTTTTTTATTTTTGTTGTATCTTTGCAGGATTCCGGTTTTAATTAAACTCATTAAACCTTGAACTCCCATCAGCCGATGCTGGCCGTCTAAGGCAAAAATTGAGACTTTTTGAGAGACATTCAAAAGCCCTAAGTTCTCATTTTTATCAAAGGATGTAAATTCAGTCGCGGATTTGGTTGCTACGCCATTTTTATCCCATTCCTCGGCTAAAGGATTATCTACCCACGGGGGACTGACGACTACTAAAACTGCGGGGAATTTGTGCGATTTTCGGGCTGCTAAATATTGAGTTAGGGTGGCTTGCCGCGACCAATCTAAGGGACGCTGGATAATTTCGTCAATGGTTTCGTCGTCGCGGACGATGTTGTTGGTTTGGAGGTCAAATTTTTGGCGGAAAAGCGGCATCTGCGAGGCGAAACGGACGCGAGAGTCTAACCATTCTAGGGTGACTGAACCGATGTATGCTTCGCTGTTTCCCATCTGGGTTTTTTGGACGAAAATGCGATCGTCCTTTCCTAAATAATTATCTAATAAAAGTGCGATTTCCTGTCTGTCGCTATTTTCTTTTTCTAAAATTTT
>NZ_JAUBQR010000033.1:23609-37852 GCF_036701385.1 Microcoleus sp. Pol12B4
CGATCGTCCTTTCCTAAATAATTATCTAATAAAAGTGCGATTTCCTGTCTGTCGCTATTTTCTTTTTCTAAAATTTTGCTAGCGAGGTCATCCGCTGGGTTGGTGTTCATCGGCGGTTTTTATATAATAAGGCTATTTTTTCAAAAAATATCATATATTAAAGTTTATGTCAACACTTGTTTTTAAAAAAACCTTGTGAAATACTTAAGTTATGCCCTACTAGACCACCTGAATTTCATAAAACTTGCAAAAAGTCAATAGCTATTAATGCCTAATTTCTGTGCCATGCCCCATGCCCCATGCCCCATGCCCCATGCCCCATGCCCCATGCCCCATTCCCAATGCCCCATTCTCAAATATGTCTACTCCTTCCTTTGAATACATTTTGCCGGTGATCCGGGGAATTCAAGCGGGCCGCGAATATTACGTGTCGATGTGTCCGGTGCGTTTTTTACCGAAATTGTTTCCCTTTGAATCTGAAGATTTGCCGCCGTCTATGCGGGCGAAACGCGCGCTTAACAAAGCTAGGATTCCCGAAATTGCTGATTATTTTGTTAAGAATCCTACAAATTATACTTGCGGGGCAATTGCTGCTTCGATTGATGCGGATATTACTTTTGAAGCTGTGGGAAATGAGGCCGAAGAACGGAAAATTGGTCGCTTGCGAGTGCCGATGGATGCTAAGTTTACTATTAATGACGGACAGCATCGCCGGGCGGCTTTTGAGATGGCTTTGAGGGAAAATCCGCAGTTGGGCTATGAGACGGTGGCGCTGATTTTGTTTCTCGATATTGGGTTGGAAAAATCGCAGCAGATGTTTGCTGATTTGAACGGTTTTCAAGTTCCTTTGGAGGCGTCACTAAGTCTACTTTACAACCACCGGGACGATCGCGCTTTTGTGGTGAAGGCTGTTGTTAAGCAGGTTGAGGTTTTCCGGTGTTTGACTGAGATGGAGAGGGGGAGTCTGAACGGGCGATCGCACAAATTGTTTACGCTGAGTGCGATCGATCGTGCTATCATGACTTTGCTGTCTAATATTCACCGCAGCGAACAGGCAAAACCCTCTCGTTCTCGCAGCAAAAAAGAACAGAAAGAGGAAGAACTTGCTCAAAAAATACAACTGGCGGTTAGTTATTGGAATGGGGTTAGCAGTTTTATTCCAGATTGGCAATTAGTTCTGCACAAGCAAGTAGCGGCGGGGGAAATGCGCCGGGATTGCGTACACTGTCACAGTGTTGTGCTTGAGAGTTTGGGGGAAGTTGGGGCGGCTTTGCTGTCGGTTTTTCCTGAGAGTTGGGAGGAACGTTTGAGCCTTTTGCAGCAGGTTGATTGGTCGATTTCTAATCCTGATTGGGAGGGTGGGATTTTGTTGAAAGGCGGGATTTCTAAGTCGAGGGCGAGTGTTAGTTGGATGACTGATTATTTGAAAAAGCGGTTGGGTTTGGAAACCGCAGATGCAGCACAGGCGAGACGCCCGGCCCATCGGCGTTTGTAATGGCAGCGCCAAAATGCCACCAAAAACTAGGCTAATTAAAATAGCGTCTGAATGGTTCTGCAAGAATGCCCAAGATTTGGTCTAGCTGAGTAATAAAATATTCAGTCAAATCAATTTTTAACAACTGATTTTCTAGAATTAGGAATTTCCAGTTTGTACCAGTTGAAACTGATCCATATATTGCGAATTGTTCTTGCCCTTTGCGGGCATTAAATATTTGAGCTGCTGCCATCTGAGCCGCACACTGTCCCAAGCCTATTCTAATATCGTTGTCTTTTGCTTCTACCAATGTCAAGAAGACTGGGGCAGTTACCAATGATTGATTGCTCGATGCGCTGAGGAGAAAGTCACAAGCCCCGGTTAACCCTTTGCTCTCTTCTACGTTAAATGTGTTGCCAGAAAAGTAGCCAATTTTGTTATTAAAAGTGCGCCGTATTTCGAGTAGAATGGGAGTGAGGATTAATTCCGAGCGCGCTTTTTCGGTGCTGATACTTGAGGCTAAGTCTAAAGCTTCGTCTAGAGTTTGTGTGAGGCGTTCTGAAGGTGCGAGGGGGGTAATTTGGCTGAATAAGTGGGGAATATCTTCAACGGTTAGATCCAGGGTTGAGACGGCTTGGTCGATGGTTTTGAAGTCGCTGTAGGACATATTTGATTTTGGGTGGGAGATATGATTTTTTGAACCGCAGATGCACGCGGACAGTGATATAATTATCACCAGTTTAGGCTATAAAATAAATTTTTAGTCTGATGACACTGCTTAAATTGTGTAGTTTCTGCGTTATGGTTGTGCCTTGTGGCGCTTAACTCTCTGTTGACAATAGTGTAAAATTTTAGGTCTGATTGTATTTAATCATAGCGGGAGGAGGAAATGGCTACAGGAGAAGAGTCCCAAAATAAGAATTTAGCATACTATCGACAACGTTTTGCCGCTCTTAATGTAAGTAATACACGCCAACGTGGTAAAGCTAATCATAAACCAATATTACTATTATCAATCATCGATCTAATTGCTCAAGGAATAATTAGAGATAATCAAGTTTATGTTTCCGACGACTTGATTAAAACATTTAACAAATATTGGGATATCTTAGGTTCTGAATCTCACAACCGTGGTTTGTACTATCCATTTTGGCATTTGGAAGGCGATGGTTTCTGGCATAAAAAATTAAAGTCTGGATTTAATGGTTCAAAGCCTAAAACAACTAACAAGCTAAGAGAAGCTGTAGAATACGCTAGTTGGGATAATGAATTATTCGATTTACTTCAAGACCAAAATTCTAGATCGGAATTAATAGATACACTGATTGCGACATGGTTTTCATTAAATAGGGACGATCTTGGAGATATTTTGCAAGTTAATCAAGACTTTGAAAAAGTTACTGAGACAGAAAGAGAACTGTCAGACTCAGCAGGAAGTTTGGACGGAAAACCGAGATTTTATTTAACCAAATCTGCTGTTAGGAATGCTTTTTTTAGGAAAGCAGTAGTACATACCTATGATTACAAGTGTGCATTTTGTCGATTGAAAGTCATGAGGAATATAACTCAAAATATTGTAGATGGCTCACATATTAAGCCGTTTTCAAAATTTTATGATAATCAAATTAATAATGGGATATCATTGTGTAAAAATCATCATTGGGCTTTTGACCAGGGTTGGTTTGCTATAGATGATAATTACAGAATTATCGTTGCTAATGACTTAGAAGAGGAATCTCCCAATGCCAAGCCAATGAAAGATTTTCATAGTCAAACTATTCTATTGCCAACTGCTGAACAATATCTACCAAGACTTGAATCGCTACAGTGGCATCGGCTGAATGTATTTAGAGCTTAATTAACTAACTGAGGTTGAAGACATGACAGAAACAATGAAAATACCACTCTTTCCACCCCGTAGTGTTAGTGAGTTAGTGGCAGAAATCGAAAAATTAAGTAAAGAAATTAAAGAGTTATATTGTTTAGATGATATACCTTGGGTTTTAGGATATTCCGGCGGAAAAGACAGCACTAGCGTAGTGCAGCTTATCTGGTATGCGATAGCAGAATTGCCACCTGAAAAAAGAACGAAAAAAATCTATGTAATCACAACAGATACACTTGTAGAAAATCCGATAGTTTCTACTTGGGTACGTCAGTCATTAAAACGGATGAAGTTTGCTGCTATAGAGCACAAGTTACCAATAGAACCTTATATGCTTTATCCAGAGGTCAAAGATACTTTCTGGGTAAACTTGATCGGAAAAGGCTACCCAGCACCGAGACATGGATTTCGCTGGTGTACTGAACGCCTGAAAATCCTTCCTTCTAATCGGTTTGTTCGTGATATGGTTAGAATCAATGGAGAAGTAATTCTTATATTGGGTACTCGCAAAGCTGAAAGCATTAAACGCGCGGTTTCAATGGAGAAACATGAAATAGGTCGCATGAGTGACCGTCTAAATAATAATTCTAGTTCCATTAAATCTCTGCTTTATCAGAATCCTAGTCTGCCTAATTCCCTAATTTATAGTCCCATAGAAGATTGGCGAACTGATGAAGTCTGGATTTATCTAAATCAGTGGGCTAATCCTTGGGAAAATAGCAACAAAGATTTATTTACCATGTATCGAGGTGCAACAGCCGACAATGAATGTCCTTTAGTTGTCGATACTTCTACCCCTAGCTGCGGCAGTTCTCGCTTTGGCTGCTGGGTTTGCACAATGGTAAGCCAAGATAAATCTATGGAGGCAATGATTCAAAACGATGAAGAAAAAGAATGGATGCAGCCTCTTCTCGATATTCGCAACGAATTAGACATTAAAAACGATCGCGATAAAAGAGACTTCCGTCGCATCTACGGTAGAGTAGAACTGTTTGAACGCAACATGGGCGACGACACAACCTCCGTCGAACCCATCCCAGGGCCGTACACCAAATTCTGGCGAGAACACTGGCTGAGACGAGTCTTGGAAGCACAAACCCACATCCGCAAAACCGCACCCCTAGAAATGCGCGATATCACCTTAATTACCCCAGAAGAACTTAGCGAAATCCGCCGCATTTGGCTGGAAGAAAAGCATGAATTTGACGACTCTTTGCCCCGGATTTACGAAGAAGTCACGGGCGAACCTTTTGAAGATTCCCGTCCCGCTGCTGAAAGAAAACTCCTAGGTAGCGATGAATGGACTGCGATCGAAGAGATTTGCAGCGAGGACAAAATGCACCTCGAATTGATGGCAAAACTCCTGGATACAGAACGCCAATACTACACGAAGCCCCGCCGTACAGGCATTTACGCCGATTTGGACAAATGCTTTGAAACCAGTTCGCGATCGAAGGAAGAAGCAATTGGCAACGCCCACTATCAACGCAATTTAAAAAAAGCGGTGGAAGATATCAAAGCAAATCCGACCGAAAACATTCAGCAATTCAAAGATGCGATCGCCCAAACTAACAGTTCCGCCAAAAACGATACCGTTGATATTGCCAAACTTAAAGAAGAACTCGAAAGCAATAGCAATCAAAGCAGACAGCTATCTTGGGCGGATATTAAATTTTCACCGCCAAATTCAGGAGAGGAAAAACCTAGCGATTAGCACGCGCTAGCCTGCGGTTAAACCCAAACTTGTTGACAGCCACCCCGCCGAGCGATCGGATACAATAGGCTGTCAATTAACCTCATTATTACCCAACCCTCATCGTTGAAATTACAAAATTTTTACGACCATGATTAATCCTAATATTCCCCATCAGAATCTTACATACAGCATCATCGGCTGTGCAATGAGAGTACACCGGAGGACGCAAAAAGGTTTAAGAGAGAAACATTACCAAAGAGCCTTTGATGCAGAAATGATAGAATCCGGTTTAACAACAGAAATGGAGTATCCCAGACAAATTTACGACGGTGAAGTTTGGATGGGAATCCTGTATCTAGACCATTGGGTGAATGAAGGTATTGTAGTAGAGGATAAAGCCGTAAATTATCCAATGACCGATAAAGATAAAGCTCAAATAATAGCTTACGTAGCAGCTACAGAAGCGGAAGTAGGTTTATTTATAAACTTTGGACGCAGCAAATTAGAATATCACTGCATCCTCCCACCAAAATCTGTACAAGGTTGGCAGAAACACATTCAACCATACTTGTGGACGCCGAAAACAAGTGGCATGGGTTGGACAAGAGGAAGTTCAGGAACCTATGAAGAAACAGATGCGGAACTCCCCTTACCTTCCAGCATTCAGCCCGAAAACCAACAGGAAGATTCAACAGATGTCATCGATTGGTAGCAAAGGGGGGGACGGTTAGCAACGGATTTTGTAACGGATGTAACGGATGATTAGTGGCTGATTACCAAATCCGCTGCTAACCACCACCCCACCAACCACCCATCCGTTAAATCCGCTGCTAACCGCCATCCACCAACAACCCATCCGTTAAATCCGCTGCTAACCGCCCCCCACCAACAACCCATCCGTTAAATCCGCTGCTAACCGCCCCCCACCAACAACCCATCCGTTAAATCCGCTACAAAATCCGTTGCTAACCGCCCCCCCACCAACCAACAACATATACATCTACAATGCAATTCCTCGAACTCGTCCTCCAAAACTTCGGCCCCTATGCAGGCACCCAAACCATCAATCTCCGCCCCGAAAAAGACAGAAATCCCTGCCCAGTCATTTTATTTGGCGGCATGAATGGCGGCGGCAAAACCACCCTCATGGACGCCATTCGCCTCGCCCTCTACGGCGGCCGAGCCCAATGTTCCACCAGAGGCAATTTAAGCTACAGCGACTTTCTCAATCAATGCGTCAACCGCCACACTCCCCCATTAGAAGATACCCGCGTCGAACTAACATTTGAACAAGTCCAAGACGACAAATTAGCTCAATTTAAAATAGTTAGATACTGGAAAAAATTAGATATCAAAGACAACTTAAGCATTCTCATCTACAGCGAGATTGTCAGCGATTGGTGGTCGGACAAAGCAATTACTAACACCTGGGACGAATACATCGAAACCCTTTTGCCCGTCGGAATATCCAACCTATTTCTGTTTGACGGCGAACAAGTGAAAGAACTCGCCGAACTCGAAACACCGCCGGAGTTTGTGGTCGGGGCGATTAAATCTCTTTTAGGTTTAGAATTAGCAGAACGCCTCGCCGTCGATTTAGAAATTTTAGCCGGCCGCAAGCGGAAAGAAATTGCTGGCAAAAAAGACTTGGCTGCTTTAGAAAAAATCGAACAAACTTTTCAGAAAATTTCTGATGAAATAGAGTTAGCTAAGCAAGAACAAGCCAGCTTTAAAAACGAATTAGATAAATCTCAAAAAAATCAGCAACAAGCATCAGAAAAGTTTATTTATGAAGGCGGGAAAATTGCCGCCGATCGCAGTCAACTAGACAGACAGCTAAACGACTACAGAAATCAGGCAGAAAAAAGCCGTCAAGCCATGATGGAATTGGCGTCAAATACGCTACCACTCGCCTTAATTTCGCCCTTGCTAACCGAAGCCAAAATTCAAGCAGAAACAGAAGCCAGCCAGCAGCAAGCAAAGATTGCCCAAAATGTTATCAAACAAAGAAGCGATCGCCTCCTCAACTACATCGCAGAAATCTCGTTAAACCCCCAACAGCTAGATAAAATTCAAGACTTCATCCGCCAAGAAAACCAAGAACTAGAACAGCAAGCCGGAACAGACGCCCCGCCCTGGATGAACGCCGACAAAAACAGCATCCAGCAACTAGAAAACCTCCTTAGCTACCAAATCAAAGCCCAGCAAATTCTAGCCCGCGACCAAATAGAAGAAATCAAAAGCATCGAAGCAGAAATCGACTTTACAGACAGACAACTCGCAGCCGCAGCTTCCCCGGAAGCCTACGAAAAACTAGAAGAAGAAGTCAGGAAAGCCCAAAAAGCAGTCGCTATCGCAGCCGCCGCCTTGGAATCAGCCAACCGCCGCGTCGATGAATTAGAGAGAGAATTAGCCAAAAACCAAAAAGAACTAGAAAACTACAGCAGCGAATACATCACCATCAGAAACAGCCAACACGTCATCGCTTCGATCGCCAAAGCCCAAGCCACCCTGAAACTCTTTAAAGAAAAACTAACCCTCAAAAAACTCAACAAACTCGAAATAGAAATTACCGACTGTTTCCGCTACCTGTTGCACAAAACCGACCTCGTGCACAGAGTTGCGATCGACACTCAAACATTTAGCCTCTCCATTTACGATCCAGAAGGCAAACCGGTACCCAAACACCGACTTTCAGCCGGGGAAAAACAATTGCTGGCGATCGCCTTTTTGTGGGGATTGGCTAGAGTATCCGGGAGACAATTGCCAGTGGCGATCGACACTCCCTTGGGCCGCCTCGACTCCTCCCACAGAAACAACCTAGTCGAACGCTATTTCCCCTCGGCCAGCCACCAAGTCATCCTGCTTTCTACCGACACGGAAATTAGAAAAATAGAATACGAAAAACTCCAAGAATTAGAGGCGATCGCCCACAGCTACCTCCTCAAATACGACTCCGCCAAACACCAAACCACCGTCGAAAAAGGTTACTTCTGGGAATAAAAATTCGCCCTAAAAAATAGCCGCAACCCCTTGACTTTGGCCTGGTGTTGCGGTAGTATATATAGCATAATGGGATGGTTGCGAAAATTTTATTTTAGCCAGTATCCGATTATTAAGTATAAATCCTACTACAATCAAAATACCAAAAAAAAACAATTTAATCAAGTCGCGCCGTGTAAAAAAAATGTTAATTATTTCCAGTTATCTAGAGGGTTTGCTTCCCCAATATTAACACTTTTTACAATATACCAAACACTCTCAAACTCATGGAACCACCACTCGATCGCATCCGCCTCTCCCAAACAGGCAAAGACCAACTATCAAAACTGAAACGATCGACAAAAATCGATCAGTGGAACATCCTCTGCCGCTGGGGTTTTTGCCGATCGCTCGCCGAACCCAGCATCCCATCGCCAGTACCAATTCCCAGCGACAGCAACGTCGAATTAAGCTGGGATGTTTTCGGCGGTGACATGGCCGATATCTTGATAATTGCCCTCAAGCAGCGCTGTCACCAAGATAATTTAGGCACAGAAAAAGAAACTCTAGCCAAACAGTTTCGCCTGCACTTGCACCGAGGGATTGGTTATTTGGCCGGCGATCCGAATATTAAGAAAATCGAAGACTTGGTGGCGATCGCTTTATCGCCTGAAAAATTAAGAAATTAAACGAACCGCGAAGACGCAAAGGGCGCGAAGGAAGAAGGGAAAAGAAGGGAGGAGTTTTCACAATTTACTTCAGTAAAAGCGGGAAAAAATGACCTACTGGCCCTTGGCCTTCCCCAATATCCAAAGCATATTTGAGAGCAGTAGTAACATAATTCTTAGCTAATGTCACCGCTGTAAACAAATCTTTCCCCAAAGCCAAATTAGCGGCGATCGCAGCACTCAAAGTACAACCAGTCCCGTGAGTATTCCCAGTATCAACAGTCTCAGTCTTCAACACATCCAACCGCGTACCGTCAAACCAAACATCAATTCCCCGCAAATCTCCCGCCATCCCGCCGCCCTTCACCAAAACAGCTTTCGCACCCAAACGGTAAATCTGCTGCGCCGCCGCCCGCATATCGTCTAGAGAAACAATCTCCAAACCGCTCAAAATCTGAGCCTCAAACCGATTCGGAGTCACGACAGCAGCCATTGGAATCAAAACATCCCGCAAAAATGCGATCGCCCCGTCATCAATCAATCGATCGCCCGATCGTGAAACCATCACCGGATCGACAACCAAATTCCCTATTCCCAAAGCTTCCACCTGTAAAGCCACCGCCGCCATAATTTCCCGATTCAGCAGCATCCCAGTTTTCACAGCGTGCACCCCAATATCCCCAACCACCGCCTCAATTTGAGCTGCCACAGCCTCCGCAGACAAAGCATCAACTCGCATCACCCCCAAAGTATTTTGAGCCGTCACGCAAGTCAAAGCACTCGTACCGTGCACACAGTGAAACGCAAAAGTCCGCAAATCCGCCTGAATTCCGGCCCCGCCACCGCTATCAGAACCAGCCACAGTCAAAGCCACAGGAATCTTCGATTTAATCATCTTTTTTCAACCGCAGATAAACACAGACACATCCCAATAATATCTGGGTTCATCGTGGCACGGGCGTCCCGCCTGTGCTTCCGAAGGAGTTAAAATTCCCAAACAAAATTAGCTATGATTAAACCAAATGTAAAGAATTATTGCAAACAACTGTGAAAGTCACCCGAATCGACCTCAACTCTTGGATCTTCCACATCGCAGGCCAAACCATCCTCGTCGATCCCTGGCTGGTCGATCCGCTCGTATTTTACGGTCAACCCTGGCTGTTCACCGCCTACCACAACACCCCCGTCGCCTTCACTCCCAGCACCTTACCGCCGATCGACCTCATCCTGATTTCCCAAGGATTAGACGACCACTGTCACAGACCAACACTCGAACAGCTCGATCGCACAATTCCCGCGATCGCCTCACCCACCGCCGCCAAAGTCCTCAGCAGTTTAGGCTACACCACTATCACATCTTTAGCAAATTGGCAAGAGTTAAATTTTAAAGAAAAGTTACAAATTACTGCCGTACCCGGAGCCGAAATCGGGCCCGGACAAGAAGAAAACGGCTATTTGCTCAAAGATTTAAGCAGTGGCGAGACACTTTATTACGAACCGCACCTGCCACCCTTAGAAAAAGTCAAACAGAAAATAGACACAGTAGACGTAGCTATCGCCCCAGTCATCGGTCAAATCTTCCCATTCCTCGGCCAAGTCATCATCGGCCCTTCTGAAGCCCTCGGCCTCGCCCAAACTCTCAAACCTCGGTTTTTTCTGCCTACAGCGGCGGGAGACATCCGAGCCACAGGCATTTTACCAATGTTAGTGCGATCGGTCGGCAGCATTCCCGAATTTCGCGATTTACTAGCAAAATCGGGACTATCCACCCAACTCCTCGAACCTGAACCAGGCCAAACCCTAGAAATTTGAGATTTGAGATTTGAGATTTGAGATTTGATCCGCCATCCAAAATCCCAAATCCACATTTATCTTGGCGGGCGACGGTTACGCAAAAACTCAGGAATATCCAATCCCAAATCCTGCGGCGGTTTCGCTTTCGGATCAGGCGTCTGTTGAGCAGGAGTCGTCGGCACAGTTGCAGCCCGCCAAGGAGCATTAACATTTTGCGTCCGCCCCGGAGTCGGAGGCGAAGGAACTTCCCCCGAAAAACCAGTAGCGATCACAGTAATCTTAATTTCGCCCTGAAGCCGCTCGTCAATCACCGCTCCAAAAATAATATTGGCATTCGGATCGACAACCTCGTAAATCGTCTCAGCAGCCGCATTCACCTCGTGCAGCGTCATGTCAGTACCGCCAGTGATGTTAAACACCACACCTCTAGCGCCCTCAATAGACGAAGCTTCCAGCAGAGGCGAAGAAATAGCCTGCATCGCCGCCTCCCTAGCCCGCGACTTGCCAGAACCCACGCCGATGCCCATCAAAGCCGAACCCGCATCCGCCATTACTGCCCGCACGTCAGCAAAGTCAACATTCACCAAACCGGGAATAGTAATAATGTCAGAAATACCCTGAACCCCTTGGCGCAGGATATCGTCAGCAACTCGAAAAGCCTCTTGTACAGGCATTTGTTCGGAAATCACAGACAGCAGCTTGTCGTTAGGAATTACGATCAGCGTATCCACCCGAGTTTGCAAAGCCGCAATCCCTTCCTCAGCTTGGCTGGTGCGCCGCCGTCCCTCAAACGTAAAAGGCCGCGTCACTATGCCCACAGTCAAGGCGCCCATTTCCTTAGCGACCTCAGCCACGATAGGAGCCGCGCCCGTGCCCGTACCGCCGCCCATGCCGGCTGTGATAAACACCAAATCCGCATGATTCAGAGCATTAGCAACCTCGTCACGAGATTCCTCCGCAGCCTTTTGACCGATTGCCGGATTGCCCCCCGCGCCCAAACCGCGCGTCAACTTCTGTCCTACTTGCAAGCGTTTCGGAGCATTTGAGAGAACCAGAGCTTGGGAATCTGTATTCACGCACCAAAACTCGACACCAGAAACCTCGCTAGCAATCATCCGGTTAACGGCGTTGCCCCCACCACCGCCGACGCCAATTACTTTGATTTTGGCGGCACTGCTGGGCATTATGTCTTTGGGATTGACCATAGGATCGATATCAATACTATCTACATTTACATAACCAGACTTGCGTCTAAACGGATTGGCGGAATCTGCAGCCACCGGAAAATTTTTTACTTCTTCCGAAGGGGGACTGTCTTGGTCAGACCCCTGTCTATTATTAAGCTTCATTAGAGTCGGGGATAGTAGATTACAGCTTGTTAACTAAACGCCAATTCACAATCAACTATAGGCTAAGTTGCGCGAAAAACTAACACTGGTCGATGCTTAATGTTAGCAATCTCGGATTTGGCCGGTCTCGCTAGCCCAGACCTCGCTTGACGCCATCAAGGTGCTTGAGCCCATCAAGGCACTTGTACGCAAGGCAGAAGGAAAAAAAAGGGATACTAGCCGTTCCCGCATGGGTATGGAAAGAACAATCTGATTGTTTTTTCCATACGTGGAGGGATATCAAAAAACTCTCCTTATTTCAAGCCCTGCGTATTGCTCAGGAGGGGTAAAAATTCTGCGGGCCGATCGATACCTTCTACCTTCTGTGGACAGACAATCAATTCTGGGCGCGAGTGGGTGCGGGAGTGGAACTCTCCAAACTGGGGGGGAGTCCTGGCAAATGGACGATCGGCGAAGCAGGATTTTTCAAGTCAATGTAGGCTATTTTGCTTGAATCTAGCTGTTTTGGCAATTGTCGCATTCGGTCTAAAACCTTAAGTTGCTCCGCAGTCCTGGAACTGTAGGGCCCTAAGTGTACGGTACCGATCTCTGTTTTCAAGATCAAGTTGTTCGGGTTTTGCCAATTAATCTCAAACACTTTCACCGTCAAGCCGCTGAGTCCTTGGTAAAACTTCGGCCAATAGGCGCGATACTGTTCCAAAGGCCCGATGACTTTTAAAGTTGGCAAAGAACGCTGAGGCTGCGTTCCCGGAATGCTGCCGGGTCCGATCGAACTATTCTGCGATCGTACAGCAGTATAACTATCCGACGGCATCCAACCTCCGCGAGCGTCCAGCCACCCCACTTTTTCCTTGTCACTGTTCGATCTCAACGCCGCAGTCGGCTGGGCCACCGCCACCGGCAGGCGTTCTGCCACTTCTATCGTCAAACTCGGCGGAAACAAGTTACGAGTCACCTTCGCTTGGGCGATGGGCCCCGTTGACTCCAGCTTTTGGGCTAGCGCCTGTGGTTGAATCCCCCACAGCGACTGCGGGTAAGACAGCGGCACCAAAGACCGCACCGCCTTATCCGACAGCCACTGATTGCCCTCCACCTTCACTTGTTCCGATCGGGCAATTAACCAAGCAGGCTGAGCAATCCACCACAGCAAACCCCCAGCCATTGCGCTTGCTGCCAGCATTTGCCACACAACAGCCGCCAATCGAGCGCGCCTCTGCTGCCGCAACTTTTGGCGCCTGCGCCCTAACTCTGTTTGAGAAACCGCTCCAAAACTAGCCATCTACGTCTTGACAATATAGTAATTAAGGATTAGCACAAATTCAAAACTGTTTAATCTCTCTCTTGAACCCTGTTTTCCCCTACCATTTAACCAGATCCCCACAAATTTACCCTGACTCCTGCCAAGATCAGTAATATCACTGAGCCCGCTAGGTAATTCAAAAGTTTTAATTAAGAATTTCCAATTCCAGCGCCGGGAAAACCCCTTACCAGCTCCAGGTTCTTTGGGTATTTAGGGCATTACCCCACAGTGCAAAAGGTTACAAATCAAACTAAACTCAGGCAAAGAAAGTTTAGACTTTCGATTAACTTTTTTAACTTTTAGTCGGCTTCTATTGTGATCGCACTCGAATTAGACAGATTCTATAAAGCCTGCAACCCGAGCAAGACCCTTGTTGCTGGAGACCCAGGGGATTATCAATACTACATTGATTTTGGTTCCGTGCGTGGCGGCAAAATCATTGAATCTTTACAGCGAACCATTACTCGGATCTCCCCCAACGAGCCAACCTGTCAGCTATTTACAGGACATATCGGCTGTGGCAAATCTACGGAATTGTTTCGGCTGAAAGCTGAGTTAGAGCAAGAGGGTTTTTGCGTCGTCTACTTCGAGTCTTCCCAAGACTTAGACATGGGTGATGTAGACATCAGCGATATTTTGCTGAGCATTGCGCGCCAAGTCAGCGAAACTATGGAATCGGCTAAAATCAAACTCAGACCGAGCTATTTTACAAATCTGTTTGCAGAAGTAGCAGAATTTTTGCAGACTCCCATAGATTTGTCAGCGGAAGCCGAGTTATCTGTAGGCATTGCTAGAGTTACCGCTAAAACTAAAGACTCTCCCAAACTGCGATCGCAACTCAGGCAATATCTCGAACCCCGCACCAACAGCATTTTGCAGTCGATCAACGAAGAACTTCTCAACAAAGCTAACGCCGAACTTAAGCAGCAAGGGAAAAAAGGGCTCGCAGTCATTGTTGACAACCTCGATCGCCTCGATGCCTCCCTCAAACCCAGCGGACGCACCCAGCCAGAATATCTGTTTTTAGACCGCGGCGAACAGTTGAAAAAACTTAATTGCCATGTCGTCTACACGATTCCCCTGACTTTGATTTTT